>NZ_VNHM01000004.1 GCF_008124625.1 Desulfallas thermosapovorans DSM 6562 | reverse complement strand
TTACCTGATCGTATGAAAAGGAAGTTGCGAACCCAAAAAGGACGGGCAAAATATGCCTTGCGAAAACAAACAGTTGAGCCTGTTTTTGGCCAAATTAAGGAAGCCCGGGGTTTTCGAAGATTTCTTCTCCGCGGGCTCGACTTGGTGCGCGGAGAATGGGTCCTTCTATGCCTTACGCACAACATTTTGAAGCTATTTGGAAATAAAAAGAAGTTGGCTTGGTAAATAGTTAAAGGGGCACCTCATTCTGCTTAAAATTTTTATATAAATTCATATGAATTTGTTTTAAGGCCCCTAACCACAGTTTTTTAAAGTATCAATTCTTAGACAGGCTGCTAGGCAATATGTGTTAGCAGTAACAGCCCTGGGTCAAGAGGTGGAATGGGACGCTGAAGACAAATCAATCACCTCCGGTGGCATTTGGTTACAGGTTAACAACCCTGTAGCTACCGTTGATGGAGAAAATGTAAATTTGGCGGTTCCCGCCAAGATAATCAACAATGTAACATATGTGCCCCTGCAATTCATCGCTGTTAGCCTGAATAAGGATGTCGCTTTTGACAGCGAACAAAACCGCATCGACATAACTGACGAGCCCGTTGTAGATGAAGAAGTTGATGAAGAGGCTGTAGCGGACGAAGATGTGGCCACCGATGAAGACGCGGATGTGGATGAAGATGCAGCCGCTGAAGAAGAAGCTGATGCTGAAGAGGTTGTAGAAGAATAGGGTGCTCCATGGATTTTTGCTAGACGCTAAATACCCCTTGCCCGGAAGTGGCAAGGGGTTTGGCTTCCGCTCACCCTCTCTGCTTTTATTTTACTGTTTAGCTAAGCTAAAAAATTTCTCCAACGCCAAAGCTTGCTTTAATTGTTCATTCTCTTCTTAAGCACAGCTATGGATTTATTGGTAGCTTTCATTTTAGCATTCAGCTGAAAAATCTTATAAAAAGCTGAACGATCCGCATGGGGTTTCCCGGCTGAAAGCCCTTTAATGCGTTAAAATGTTAGCACGGCGAGGGATAGGCACATACTGGGGGGTTCTGGATAAGGTCGAAGGGCTTAGTCCAGAACAGACCCGTTCATTAAAGCCTCTGGTTTACTGCATATTAAAACCCCGCAAACCCGCATGGCACAAGGGATTGGGGGCTTCTTAACTTTGCATTGTAGCCTTTATGGATATAATTATTAGCAGGTTCCATAAGGTTAGAAGAAATTAGATAATTATTCATAATAGATTTTCTTAGGGTTTAAGGTATTTTAGCAGCTGCACTAAATATTCCCCTTGCATTAAACCAACTTCATCCCTGTCTAACTTCCTTTTGCCGAACTGAACAAATCCGTTTGCCGAATAAAAATTTATTAACTTCGGGTTGTCCTCACACTCTAAATATACTACCCTGCCACCTATTTCTCTTTGTATTGCCTTTATCTTATCGCATGCGAGTTTTAGAAGTTCATCCCCGGAAATTAATTTGTCATAACCGTTAAAAAAGTTCTTTGATAGTTGCCCTATAAGCGGGGCAGGAAAAACATACCTCTTGAAGTCATTATCATACTGTGCAAATTTTGTTATTCTCTTGCGCAAGGTATTACTTAGGCTTGTCCTGTAAACCATAATAATTTTGGTAGCCAAGGTAAAATACCCTATTAAAACGTTTTCGTTTTTATTTGATGCAAATACCAAATATGTTATTGCTATTCCTTGCTTTGAGAACTCTATAGATTTAGATTTCAAAAAATCATCTACATCTTTATTTAGGGGGCACATAAAATTGGAGAGAATAATTTTAGTTTTATCCTCTCCAAGATGCTCAATCATTTCCCGCAAGTTTATAAGAGTATATCCCGTCATTTATATGTTTCCAAATATATCCTTAATTTTTTCTCCTTTTATCTCCCGGCATATACGACTTAACTCAACCTGTTTGCCCTTCTTGGCTTCAGATTTTTCCAATGCCAATATAAGGGCACGCCCCATTCTTCTTTCTCTAATATCTATATTTTTTAGTATACTTTTGGTGGCCATAAAACCATCTCCTGAATAACCTCAATTTTAAAATTTATTGCTTTTCGTTCCCTTCGGCCATCCTAGCTTCATTATACGGTAAAAGTGATCGCTGAACAAGGATTTTTTTACAGACTCAGGCAAGCGCCAACCCTTGTTACTATTATTATATCCAATTCACCCCGAAAAGTTCAGTGAGAAACATTATTACTGGTTTCTCAGAAGCGTTTCCACTTCCCGCTTAAACCCGTACCTGTGTAGATATTCTATCAAGGCTCCTCCCATGACTGAAAACGCTTTTTTAAATGTATTCCAAAAAAGGAACCAGACAAACAAAGGGGAATATACCGGAAAATGCCAGGGCATTAGAGAACAGCCGCATATACAACCGGCAGCGCACATTAATGAACAGTCTGCTCCGGGTTCTGGCCTCGGCCCTTGACGCCCGGGACCGCATATCGCGGGGCATTCCGAAAGGGTAAGCCGCTACTCGGTTTTAACGGCAGCCAAAATGGGGTTTTCTCCTGCCGAACTGGAGGCTCTGGAGCGGGCAGCATTGCTTCACGATGTGGGTAAAATCGGCATCCGGGATAATGTGCTTCTCAAACAGGGACCTTTGAATAATGAAGAATGATTTTTGACGACTCAGAACCCAAATACAATTGCCTCCGCAGTTGTTATAAACCCCTACTAACCCACTTTTTTTATCAATCTTAACTCAAGTTAAACCACTTATCTTGATTCTAATTTAAGCCTGACTCCTGTTAATTCGTTGTATGTAGTAAATGCTTCGTCAAAAAAAGATGCCAAGTGCCCTTTAAAAACATGCAGTTTTTCTTCTAGTGCCGCATCAGCATAGCCTTGATCTTTGAAAAAGATAATCGAGCTTAGCACCTCCAATACCCTTGATTCTTTGGCCGCTAAATATGTTACCAACTGTTTCACTTGTTCATCTTTTTCGATACCTGAAGCATTGGAGTTATCAACTGTTTCGATAATAAATGTGCGGTAACCATGCTCTTCCAGACACCTCTCCCGCAAAATACCGAAAATCTCCCCCACATTCAACTCGCTGGCTAATTCATCCGAATATACTCCGTAAAAGTTCCACCTAAACTCGTAGGGTTTTCTAAAGGGTTTGGCTAGCTGTTGTAATATATAGATAATTTTTTGCATTTTTTTGCGGCCTTTGATTTGCCCCCCAGCTAAATTAATAATATCTCGCACCATATAAATATTCTCCAACATGCTAATCTCTCCCCGACTAAACTTTTATGTACCACCGAATTATATCCTTGCTCAGGGTGGAACCCGCTTGACTGATTACGGTGTCCTCCACCGCTGACAGCGGTATTATTTCATTCTCGTTTTTGTATACAAATATCTCATCCGAAACACCCTTAGTGAGATATAAACTTTTATATGCCACATTTGTGGGCGTATCCTCATAAAAAAAATATTCCCTTTGCTCTTCAGTATCAAACTGCTTAAGGACCTTATCCTTTTGTGACGAGTATTCATTTGGCTTTGCAGAAGGATATATAACTTTATAAAAAGGCTTGCGGCAGAAAAAGTAATGCAACAATTCCTTTAAAATAGGATCATTAGTTTCATAGTACCATTCATTGAACCACCCAATTACAGTAAAGTCATCAAGCTTTAAATACAAATCCATATCCACATTACCGGAATATAAGGCTTTTATTTCTTGATACCCAACCAGTTTATCGTGTTCTTCTTTTATAACCCTCTTGATAACATTGTAAATAATGGTTTCAAAAGCCCTGATTACTTTATGATAGTACACGTGAACATACATATAGTACCTGCCTAAAATGTACTGTTCTAAAACGTTTAAGCCTTTATTGTAATTTATGCAAACCACGGTTTGCCCCTCTACCGTGGGAAAGGTAGCCTTTTCAATGCTAATATTTTTCAATAACCAGTCAACGTCAAACTTGCCGTAATTAGCACCAGTCATATATGAATCCCTTAACAAGTAATCGATACGGTCAGCATCGAACTGGCTGGATATAATAGAACCTACGTGTGTATTAGAATATTCTTTATTAAGAATCTGGCACACCTTATCGGCAAAATTTTCACCGCATTTCTGCAACCGTTCAGTAATATCCTGACATTCTTTGATAATTTGAATTGACATCTTTTCATGGTCAAAAAAACCACCCAGGTTTTTGATAACATTCTCAAAGGCGTGACTAAAGGGGCCATGACCGATATCATGTAATAAAGCAGCAATGGTAATTAACTTTTCTTCTTCCTTTTCCAAATTGAACTTTTTACTATTTTGTTTCAGAGCATTGATAATACGTTTGGACATACCATAAACGCCCAGCGAGTGTGTCAAGCGACTGTGCTCGGCTGCGGGGTACACTAACCAAGCTACCCCTAACTGCCTAATTCTACGCAAGCGCTGGAAGGCGTACGTATCAATGAGATTTATAACGTCATCTTCCACTTCAATTATATTATGGATAGGATCCCTTATAATTTTAGCCATGAATCTCTCACCAAAGAATATTTATTGGTTATTTATTCAACTTAATTGATCTTTTTCCTTCCGAATTTCCAGCATAACAAAGAGCAGCTTAATTAGGGCTTGCTGAATGAAGCAAAACCCCAATAAAATCAAGGATTTTGGAACATATTTGTCGAAATAAGATGCATGAAAAATGCGGTAAACGCTACAAAAACCGTGCACCTGGAGGTCAAAATATGTTCCGCAAGGTAGAAAACCAATTTTATCTGGAAGATTTCATATTGCCATTTGAAGGCAAGTTGGATGCCCATAACCGCTGGGTAAAACTGGCTAAAATTATCCCGTGGAAAAGCATCGAAGAACGTTACGCCAATTTATTTAACCAGCAACCTGGGGAAAAAGGCTAAACCCGTCCGAATGGCCCTGGGTGCCTTGATAATAAAAGAAAAACTAAAACTGACCGACCGGGAAACCGTAAACCAGATCGTCGAGAATCCGTACCTGCAGCTGTTTATCGGCCTAAGGGAGTACCAGAGCAAACCGCCCTTTGATCCCTCTTCAATGGTCCATTTTCGCGAGCGTTTTGGCCTTGGGGCACTAAAGGAAACAAACTGTAGATTCTCATTTTCAATTATCCAAAACCCCCGCTATTTTATCACATTGAACAATCTGCACCCGGTGTCAATACTAAAATAAACTGCAAAAAATTCTTAAATTACATTGGGATTAATATTAGTCAGTCCGTTGTTAACGGACATGATAAAATCCACATAAACGGTCACGAAAAACCCGCACAAATGGCCATCATATAGAGGGAAATAAAACTCGCCCCCTCGAATATCTCATTTACCTACAAACAACATGAGAGAGGGAGCGAGTAAAATTGACAGGGGTGTGGGAAATCGTGAAAATTCAAGAATTAAAGCAAGCCGGTCTTTACAAAAAAACCGTTGCGGAAATACTTTCTATGGATCGTGGAACAGTAGCAAAATACTGGAACTGTAGCGAACCTGAAAAGCAAAAACCAATCTATCATCGAAGCTCTATCCTTGACCCATATAAAGATTATATCAAAGAACGGCTAGAAAAGTGGCCAAAACTTTCGGCCGAAAGATTATTTAATGAAATAAAGGAAAAGGGCTACACCGGCTCTAACCGCACAGTGCGGCGTTACGTGGCCACAATCCGGCCACAGGGATCGAGAGAGTACAAACCCTATGAAACACTACCCGGTGAACAAGCCCAAATTGACTGGGGCCACATGGGTGAAATAATAGAGAATGGCCGACGGAAAAAACTATACGTTTTTGTATTCTGCCTTAGTTGGTCACGACAGCGTTATGTAGAATTCATTACCTCACTTAATTCCGCGGTATTCAATGGTTGTGTGCACCGGGCCTTAAATTATATAGGTGGTGTACCGGAAACAATACTTTTTGACAATGCTAAAACAGTTGTATCTGAACGAGTAGGTACTGTAATTCGTTTTAATGAGAACCTGATGCACATTGCTTTAAAGTATGGTTTTACCCCCAAAGCTTGTTGGGTTAACGACGCTGAAAGTAAAGGTAAGGTAGAATCCAATGTTAAATATGTCAAGCACGGCTTCTATTACGCCAGAGATTTTACCAGTGTTGATGATTTAAATAACCAGGCCATGGAGTGGCTAGAGACAGTGGCTAATGCTAAACCCCACGGCACAACCGGTTGTGTACCGGCGGAACAACTGATAAAAGAACAGAAATATTTAAAACCACTGCCGCCGATAAAAGAAGCACTACCCGTTACAGAAAAACGGAAGGCCACCAAAACCGCACTGATTTTCATTGACGCTAACAAATACTCCGTACCCGCACAATTTGCCCGTAAAACAGTGCGGTATCTACGTTACGAGGATCGGATTGAAATTCTTGATGATAAAAGCGTAATAGCAACACACCAATTGGCTAAAGGTAAAAATCAAACCATCATCAATGACAACCACTACCCATTACACAATCAACCGGCAAAAAAGCCTAAAAATGCCTTACAAGCTAAATTTGAAGCTCTGGCACCCGAGGCGGCAGAATATTTGCAAGGTTTGAGTAGGAGCCGGCACGGTCATTTAAGGGAACAGATGGAGAAAATTATTGCCCTAGCAAAACAGCATGACAGCGCAATCGTTAGTAATGCCATGAAAAGATCACTATCCTTTGGTGCCTTTGGATATGGCATCTTAAAGAGGATAATTGATAGACAAATCAAAGCACCTCGCAGCTTACCAGAACCCCCTAACAACACTAAAAAAGCCAAACTGAATACTCTCTATCATGTAGATGTCGAAAGACGGGATACGAGCTATTATGGGGGTGTAATGTAATGATTAATAAAATACCTGTTGCTGACAGAAAAGCCTTAGAACAAGGGCTAAAACGACTTAAACTGCGATATACCAGAGAAATTATCGATTCTGTAAATGAGTTGGCCATGGAAGAGGAACCAGGCTATATTGACTTTCTAGCCTATTTGGTTGAGCACGAAATTAAAATGCGGGATGAAGCCCAACGATTAAAAAACATGAAAAGGGCTAAATTCCCCCAGTTAAAAACCCTGAATGAGTTTGATTACTCATTCCAAAACTCCATTAACCAACAGAGCATCCGGGATCTAGCAAGTTTAGATTTCATGCATGCCAAAGAAAATGTCGTTTTTCTTGGCCCGTCTGGGGTAGGCAAAACTCACCTGGCCATCGGTCTAGGGGTAGTAGCAGTAAATGCCGGATACAAAGTACGATTCTATACCTTTACCGAACTGGTGGAGGATTTATATGCATCACTGGCCGATTCCAGCTTTAATAAAAGGATTGACACCATACTAAAAAACCACCTGATTATTTTAGATGAGCTAGGCTATGTATCTATGGATGAAACGGCATCAGACCACATATTCCAATTTATAGCAAGGGCTTATGAACAACGTTCCCTTATAGTTACCAGCAACCTTAATTTTGCCGAGTGGGGCACATTATTTGCCAACGCCAGCACAGCTGCTGCTACTTTGGATAGGCTGTTGCACCATGCCCATGTGTTTAACATGAAGGGTGACAGTTACCGTATGCGTAACCGCTTGATACCAACAAATATTGACCAACATAATGAATTACCCGAATTAGTTGACCAACATAATTAATAATCAAGCCATCTATTTATGTTGCCAAATGTGCTGGTTTTTCATGGCCAAAAATGGGGATTTTCAAATGGCCATTGACATTTGAGTAACGAAGAATGGGCCTTAATGAAAAGCCACGCGGAATTGGGTGCTAAAATTTTGGCTAATGTTAAGCCAATTCACCTGGCGGAGAAACTTTATAAAGGCGCATTATGTCATCAGGAAAAATACGACGGGACGGGCTACCCCAGGGGTATAAAGGGCGAGGAAATACCGCTGGTGGCCCGCATCATAGCTATTGCCGATACATTTGATGCCATAACAACAGACCGGCCGTACCGCAAGGGAGCAACCTTTAAAGATGCCCTGGCGGAAATTCAACGCTGCGCAGGCACTCACTTTGACCCCCGGGTGGTACCCTTCTTTATAAAAGCCATATCCCGGGAATTTAATATAGAGCAGCCAGCGTGATGATATCGCTGGCCAAATCTTTTTTACATAAACGCTATATTAAAGTAACCAGATGTATTTGCTAAAATAAAAGGGGGCCATTTTAGCCCTTAGCTCACCCAAAAGGGGACTACCTGATCAAAATTTCCTGTATGCTGTATATGATCAACTGTAGCGGACAGGAGGAAAGGAAATGATCAGCGTGGTCGATAAGATAAAGAGATTATCAGAAGGCTCTACCAAAAGTAAGGAAAATCCATGCGCTGGATAGCCCGGGGCTTAAAATGTCCCGAAAAACAGTACGGAAAGCCATATTTGACGATTCAGAACCCAAATACAATTGCCCGCTGGGATTTATCTTGTACAAGGTGCATCTTTCTGACAAGCTCAATATCAACCACCGAGGGCATCCTTTCAAATCCCCCCTGTAAATTGGTAGTTTAGCTCATTCCCATTTTACAGGTTTGGAAGATTTCGGTGGTATATTTTTTGTTACCCCAGCCGCCCTTTTGGGTACACTTTTAGTTTACCATTACAGTTCAGCATCGAACTGGCTGGATATAATAGGGCCTACGTGTGTATTAGAATATTCTTTATTAAAATTGGCACACCTTATCTTTTATTTTCCTTCGCAATACTATATTTATGACATTTAGACAAAAACAAGATAGCCGGCTTTCCAACCCTTAGTCAACTAAATAGTTTTATCAGACACAGAATCAATCAACGCAAGAATTTCATTTGTTTTTTGCTCAAGAAGTTTAAAATCGCCCTTTGTTTCCACATTTAATCTTAGCAAAGGCTCTGTATTTGACATGCGTACGTTAAAACGCCATGTATCGAATTCCATACTCAACCCGTCCGTTCGATCAATAATTGGTTTTTCTTTAGCAAACCTTTGCTCTATGTATTGTATAACTTTTCCCGGTTGAGCTACCCGGCGGTTAATTTCTCCGCTTACCGGAAAACGATTCATACGCTCCTGTATTAACTCCGATAAACGTTTTCCTTGACGGCTCATTATTTCCAGTACCAGTAACCAGGGAATCATTCCACTGTCGCAATAATTAAAATCTCTGAAGTAATGGTGGGCGGACATCTCCCCGCCATATAATGCATCCTCCAAACGCATACGTTCTTTAATAAAAGCATGGCCGGTTTTACTAAGCACGGGAACACCTCCGGCATCACGTACCAATTCCACGGTATTCCACGTTAACCGGGGATCATGTATTATCTTACCTCCCCGGTAACGCTGTAAAAAAGCTTTGGCTAATAAACCCACTATATAATAACCTTCAATAAATTTTCCCTGCTCATCATATAAAAAGCACCGGTCAAAATCACCATCCCAGGCAATACCAACATCCGCCCCCGATTCCCGCACCGCTTTGGCTGTGACATCCCTGTTTTCGGGCAAGAGAGGGTTGGGGATACCATTGGGAAATGTACCATCAGGTACGTGATTTATTTTAATAAATTGGAAAGGCAAGCATTGTTCTAATAAATCAATCACAGGCCCGGCGCAACCATTTCCGGCATTCACTACCACCTTGAAAGGGCGAAGAATGGATTGATCTACATAAGATAAAAGGTGTTGCACATATTCAGCCATAATGTCCTGGCGAATATATTTCCCTAAGCTAGCATCTGAAGACGGGCTTGACGTGTAAGCACTACTAATTACTCTTTCCTCCAGTTCACGCAACCCGCTATCTCCACTAATCGGCCTGGCACCGGAACGTACTAATTTCATACCGTTATAATCCTGCGGGTTATGACTGGCAGTAACCATAATGCCCCCATCAAGTCCCATGTGGAATGTTGCAAAATAGATTTGCTCGGTACCACATAGGCCGATATCTATAACATCACAACCACTTTCCATTAAGCCTTTGGCAAGTGCATTAACAAGAGCTGGGCTGGATACTCGCACATCATGACCTACCGCTATTTTTTTTGTTTTAAATAGATTTACATAGGCTCTTCCTATGCGGTAAGCTATTTCTTCATTTAATTCGTCCGGAACCTTACCCCGAATGTCATATGCTTTAAAAGCTGTACGGCAGGCCTCTATTGATTTATGCAATTAAATCACTCCATGTATTTCATCATTATTATCCAATATGATTACAATCATCTATGGGTTGGATATGAAAGTTATGATATATTCCATCTCTTTTCAGCAATATTGTAAACATCAACCATGCTTTCTTTTACAAAACCTCTATTCTCTACGGAAGGCCTGCCAATACATGAATAATAAAACCCGTTTGCAACAATAGTATGAGGGTCATATACATTGCGACCATCAATTAGTACTGGTTGTGCCATACCCTTTTTAAGCCTCTGCCAATCTATATTCAAAAATTCTTGCCACTCAGTTACCAGTATAACTGCATCCGAGCCTTCTGCGGCCGCATAAGGATCTGTACAGAAAGTAACCCCTTCGAATGCTCCCCCTACCGGTCCTTTAATGACAGGATCATATACCTGAACAACCCCGCCCAACCTGTTTATTTCTTTAATGATTAGAATTGAAGGGGCTTCACGAGTATCATCAGTACCTGGCTTAAAACTTAAGCCCCATATAGTAATAGTTTTTTTCTTAATATCCCCCAATAAAAATTCTAACTTTTCAACAACTTTCTTCCATTGCAAATTATTAACCTCTACCACAGCCTTAAGCAACTTGAAGTCATGGGCCACATGACCGGCAATTTGAATCAATGCTTTTGTATCCTTTGGAAAGCAGGAACCGCCATAACCAATACCGGCACGAAGAAAATCGGATCCAATGCGTTTATCCTTACCCATGCCGCGAGCGACCTCAATTATATCGGCTCCAACTTTATCACATATATTAGCTATTTCATTAATGAAGGATATTTTTGTTGCCAGAAAAGCATTTGAAGCATACTTAATCATTTCAGAGCTTCTAAGATCAGTAATTATAACAGGAGCATCAACAAATTCATAAAGTTTCTGCATTATATTCCTTGCTTTTTTACTACCGCACCCCAGTATTATCCTTGACGGTTCCCTGGCATCTTTTAAGGCCGTCCCTTCCCGAAGAAACTCTGGATTAGATACAACATCAAAATCGTATAGATCTTCTTGATTTTCACGAATAATCCGCTTTGCAAGATCACAAGTCCCTACCGGTACGGTACTTTTAATAACAATTACCTTGTAATCACGCATCAACTTTCCAATTTGGGTACAAACTTTAATTAACCCGGATAAATCAGCTTCCCCGGAAGGAAGTGACGGTGTACCTACAGCAATAAAAATAATTTCCGAATTATGTATTTTTTCTTTCAGATCTTGATGAAAGGAAATCTTTCGTTCTCTGATTAATTCATTTAAGGCCTGTTCCAATCCAGGTTCAAAAAATGGAGAGATACCATTTTTAAGCTTTTCCAGCTTGTCCATTTCTTTTTCAACAACACACACCTCATTTCCAGTTTCAGCCAATGACACAGCAGTAGCTAACCCAACATAACCGGCACCCACAACTGATATCCTCATTTACTTTCCCCCGTTTTCCTCCTTAACTGGATAAGTTCTATTCCTTTTTGCATACTACTTAAGTATAATGAATTACCCTTATTAATATCAGCATCTATTTTTCTCACCTTGGTTAAAATCTGCTCATTTAACTTTCTATTGTTGGCTATTAAATCAGCTAACATCCCAAAAATAATTAATTGGAATCCCATAATAAGAAGTACGGCCATAAGAATTAATGACTGTATATGTCCTATGCCTTGCCCCATAAAATAAAACACCAAATATCTGATACCGATTATTGAACCTAGTATCATGGAAAATATACCCATGCCCATAAAGACTTTTAATGGTTGATACATGGTATATATTCTAATAATGGTTGCTGCCGACCGTGATACATATTTTCTTATGCTACTAAACAATCTCGATTCCCTGAGCTTTTCGTTGGTAGATATGGGAACGGATTCTATTCCCATCCTTCGATGGCCGGCAGAGATAATGGTTTCCAAAGTATACGTGTAATCAGATGTCACGTTAATCTGTAAAGCAGCGTCCCGGCTATAAGCCCTGAACCCGCTTGTGGTGTCGGGAACATCTGTGGACGATGCTTTTCTAACTACCCAACTACCTAGTTTTTGCAACATAATTTTTGTTTTTGAAAAATGATCTATGGTTTCTACCTGTCTATCTCCAATTACAATTTCAGCCCTGCCCTCTAAAATCGGCCTAATCAGTTTGGGAATATCCGCACCGTTATACTGGTTATCCCCATCTGTATTTACAATAATGTCTGCTCCCAACCTCAAGCAAGCGTTCAATCCTGCTGCAAATGCCCTGGCCAGTCCTTTATTTTTAGGGAAACTCACAATATGATCCACACCGATTTCCCTTGCTACCTCTACTGTTTTATCAGAACTTCCGTCATCGATAATCAAAATTTCGACCTTATCAATACCGGGTATTTTTCTGGGTATATCAGCCACTGTTAAAGGCAATGTTTTTTCTTCATTATAACAAGGAATCTGCACTATAAGCTTTTTCATTTTAATCAGCCCTTTAAACACATATTAATTTTATTATCGCCCCTGCTGTTATACATAAAGTTATTATAATAAAGAAGGATTTTCGTTGTCATCGATGGGGATTAGTGAATAACCGGTTAACTCAATGTCCACCAGCTCGTCCACCCAAACCCGCACTTCCAAATCACTAACCGCCTTATCGAGCACCACTTTCTTATTGAGCAAGACAGTCTCATCACCCAAATTCACACCATCCACCCCTTCAAAACGCGCGAAAGTATGCTGTCCTTTATCACCTACCACATCCGTAATCACCCTTCCGTTGGTTGAATTGATCATACCACGCAATTCGAGCATGTAACTCCCTGCATTCATAGTTTTATACGGCCCATATACCAAAAACCCGGATTGACCAGTTGAACGTACTGCATTCGATACCTGTTTTCCTACTTTCATGGGGATGTTTTCATGTTCTGCCTCCCAGTGCAAGCATTTCGGCGGCTGGCAATTGTATATCCGAGAGGCCTCGCGTAAGGCTGATTGAATGTGTTGCATATTTGCATCTGGGGAAAGTGAAATTATTGCATATAATTTCTCATTCTTTACATTAAACAAAGAGTCTTTTTCAAAAATATCAACCACATGCGAAAACTTTTCCTTTCGAGTAATAATTTCATTTCTATTAGGAGGCCAAGCATGTGCACCCCAAAGCATATCGAAATATGGTATAACCACATAGTCAGCTATATCATCCAGAAGAATAATTTTTAGCTCTTCAACAAAATATGGACCCGGATTGAAAAGTTGCATTTGCTTAATAGGCTGGGGCCAGGCTTTTCGAGCCATTTCAAGATTTTTGTCTCCTCCAATATTAAAAGCGCGGTAGTTACCAGTTGCGGCCAGATAATTTACAATAAAATCGTTACCCGGTGGTGCAAAAAAGACTCTTGCCTCCTTTCCTAAATAATCTGCTAAGGGAGCGAAATCAGTATCCATCTGGTGCATTGCAATGTGATAATTTATTCCTTGTTTTAACCTGTTTGGAATATCCGGAAGGTTGGAAATAATTAAGAAAGCTATAATTATGCTACTTATAAAATAGCCTGTATAAGTTGACGACATTGATATTATGAAGAGTACTGAAAGACCCCAAAGTGCTGTAAACATCAACCCCGACCAGCGATAAGTTGCACGCATACTATTAAAACCAGGCACATGTTCGTAAATGATCGCATTACCTGTTGGTATTAATGCAGCCTCAGGAGGCATCAACTGCCCTTGCACCAGAACCTTCCCGTTCTCATCGACAGGACGAACAGAATTCACCTTTAAAGACGGGCCAAGAGAAAAATAAAACCCTATTAAGGCTACCAGCAGCAATGGAAGAGCGTAACGATTCCTTCTTGCAAAGCAATAGCCAACTACACCAACAATAATTAAAGGAAGCGCAAAGGTTGTCATCCATACTGAAGCATCGCCAAAGAAATCATTACTACTACGTGGAACACTTATTCCCAGTGCATCCCACAGCCATGCAACCCCCTGGCTTGGAATTAACAACATCACCAGATCAACCCCCCATCCACGGAAGAAACTCATAGGGGATGGGGAATACTCGGAAGTTCCGACATAAAGTGTGTAAAGCAAATAGGAGACTAACGCAGAGAGTAAAATGACCGGCAGTGACTGATAAACAAGTAACTTTCTTTTAACATCTTCACGTATAAATGCTACAAACCAAATGAGCCCACAAGCAGCAAAAAACATTACAAATGTATACCCATCCATAAACACGGAAAGCAATGAGACTGCAATAAATTTAAAGACTGTGATCAACCAATACCTTGAATACAATCTTGTTTTAGGCAAATCATAGATCACCCTGAACGCCAGATACAGATATAGAGGCAACAATGCAAAGCCAAAAGAGAGCATTGAAAAAATATCGTGCCGCCAAACAATTGGTAGAGTAAGATATATTAACGATAAAAAAGAGCCTAGCGCGAAACTGGTGCCAAGAAATTGGCAAAGCCTGATCGCCCCCCAAAGAGACAATGCAAGCCACAAAACGGCACCCATAGCATATGCATCCGCCGGGTGCATGCCAAAAATGGCAATGAATGTGCTTTGCAAGAATGCTCCGGCGAGACCGAAAGCAATTGCGGCATTATCGGGCAAACCAAAATTAAATGCTTTTATGGATGGCCAACCCGCATTAACAAAGGACTCGGCAAACCCTGAAGCCCATACTACTTGTGCTAGTGTGGGAACCGACAAAAATGGAATTGCACCATAAACAGTCAAAATTATTAAAAGTGCAATGCAATAGGCCGTAATAGCTGACCATTTACTCTTTATAAACATAGCCGACTCCCTTTGTGAATTGATTTATATAGAGAATTAGTTCCAAACATTCTTATCGTTTTATGGGTTACTGCTCTGATTTCCTGAACTTAGTCCATTGGCACTGGCATCAAACCCTTTTGTTCGCATAATAACCGCGATTAAATAATAAACCACATCCCCAACCACAGTCACGCTTCGCCCAAGCACAATGGCGGCAAGCAAATCAGCCTCACTGACCACAGTATGTAATATCGCAAACAACACAAACTCCCTAACACCAGCACCAGCTGGCGCACCCGGTGTCACCAATCCAGCCAGCCAGGAAACCACATATGCGCCGCAGATACCCGTAAAAACAGAATTAATAGCTGAGCCAGTAGGAACAATAAGATATAAGACAATAGCAAAAACGGTCCCCGACAACGCAAGAAAAACGACATACATACCCATGGACCTCGCAACCCAATAGCTAAGCCAACGATACGCAAGATACACACAAACCAAGACAGAGATGAGAAAGATTAATAATGCCGTCAAGCCCGTTATTTTGCCCACCAAAAAAGGTAGAACTAGAAGAGCAAATAAGCTGCCGGTAATTGAAATTACGCCCAACTCCCATAATGCCGATTTTGCCAATGGCCAGGCAGGCAATCCCGCCGCCACACCGACCGCCTGCCGCCCAGCAAGGTGAAAGATATTCCCAGGTACATATTTTGCGAGCTGAGATATTCCATAAACTCGGACAGTCCAACGTGCATTTGCATTTATGCCAAAATGATTCAATAGGTCACGCCAAGCAAACGCCAGCAAAAGATTAGCTATTCCGTATGCCACCGTCAGGCCGAACAACGAAATTAACGTACCGGCATCAAACTTTGAGTATTCAATTTGATCACCGTATTCCACCAGTTTTATAATAACAAACACAACACCGAGGGCACCAAATGCTCCCCCAACCAAGTGGAGCAACCGTTTCATGAACTTAGACATTATAGTTCAGGCAAGCCGTGAACGGCAGCGGCATAACAGCATTGTCCACGGAACAGGCTTGCGAACCTCCTCTATATCGAAATAACGGGAAACAAGTTGTATAAACTTACTCCGCGACCAACGTTGAATATGACCCGGAGTATTGCCCAAATTTCTTAAATACTTGCCTCTGACTATATTCATAATACTCCAAATAGGCTCGCACGGTACACTTACAATGAGGTAAGGGTTAGCAACCAACTGCAAACGCTGCAAACCATCCTGGGGCCTTTCCAAATGTTCTAGCACTTCGCAACATACAACTAATTCCGCAGCATCGGACGCAGAATCCAAATCATAGATACTACGAATCTTAAAAACCTCTGGGGAAAGGTTTCGCTCCAGCGCATTCATACGCGCCAACTCAATAACTTTCTCTGAAAAGTCACTACCGCGTACTGCAATACCCTGTTCTAGCCAGCGTAATGTCCAATAACCCTCCCCACAGCCCACTTCGTGAATATTAGACGGTTTTACCTTGTCTACCAGCTCCGTCAATGCAGATTCAAAACCTTTTATCAACCGTCGCGCTATAGGGTTACGCGAGCCATATTTATCATAACAATTACCTACAACCACACCTTTTTCAGTAAGACCACCGGAAATTTTCAATAAAATTCCTCCGTTCGTCCAACGAAAATCGGGCAACTGAATGCTATTAAAAGAAACGTCTTTTGTGCGCTAGCTTTACTCATACAGCTCAAATCAATTTTTGCGCCTTATATAGTACGGTCTAATTAAACAGAAGCATCTGCATCTCAAAATCAAGAATTACTAGTCGCCCTGCCAAAATCATCATCAAACCGGACTATATCGTCTTCTTCCAAATACTCGCCAAGCTGCACCTCTATTACCTCCAGCGAAACCTTCCCAGGGTTCTCCAAACGGTGTTTGTACCCTGTTTTTACAAAAGTGCTTTCACCGCTTCTAACGAAAGACTCAACACCTTCCACGGTAACCATGGCTGTTCCCTTGACCACGATCCAGTGTTCGCTACGGTGATGGTGAAGTTGATAACTCAATTTTTTCCCCGGCAAAACAGTGATGCGCTTTATTTTATAAAACAGCCCTTCCTCTAAAATCGTATAGGAACCCCAGGGCCGGTAAGTGGTCAAATGAAAATCCACCCTCGGGTTATTGGTATTCTTTAACCGGTCAACAACTTCTTTAACTTTTTGTGATTGGTCTTTTTTACATAATAACAACGCATCTTTTTGATCAACCACAATTAAATCCTCAACACCAATTAACGCTACGGTTTTATCCTTATTGGTGTAGAGAAGATTATTTGATGAATCAATTAATATATCACCATTAAAAGCAATATTTCCGTTTTCATCTCTGTCAAATCTTTCATAAAAAGCATCAAAACTCCCCAGGTCACTCCACCTAATGTTTAAAGGAATAACCGCCACCCGTTCAGTCTTTTCCATAACACCGTAATCTATGGATATATTTGGTGTTCTCTCATATATTTCATTAATATCGCTTGATTTAAAAGCCTCATAGACTTCTGGGTTAAACCGTTTTACTTCTTCTGTAAAAATATCCGTACGGAACATAAACATACCACTGTTCCACAAATAACCATTTTCTACGTAATTCAGCGCTGTTTCATAATCTGGTTTTTCTTTAAATTCATCTACTGTATAACCTTGCTCCAAAGGCAATGCAGGCTTAATATAACCGTAACCTGTATGTGGCTTGTTTGGACGTATCCCGTAAGTAATTAAATATTTTCCAGCTATATTTTCACCCTGCTTGATGGTACGGATAAATTTTTCTTCATCGTCAATCAACTGGTCAGACGGGATAACTACTACTATATCATCACCCTGTTTTTGAATTTCTTTTATAGCATAATAAACAGCCGGAAGCGTATTTTTGCCTGACGGCTCGACTAAAACATGATTCTCGTCGAATCTGTAACCTAGCTCCTCAATTTGTCCCAGCACTAAAAACTTATAGTTTATGTTTGTTACTATGTAAATTTCCGCCAATCTAGCGAGCTTAAGACATCTTTCAAGTGTTAGTTGGAAAATAGATTTATCCATATTTCTTAGTTTTAAAAACTGCTTCGGATACTGGTTTCTACTAAGAGGCCATAGCCTGGAGCCGCTACCCCCGGCCAAAATAACAGCTTTCATAAGTAGTCCTCCCATTTTTTCTTGATTGCATATATCAAAAAACTTTAAGTACATGAAATTCACTTTTTTAATGCAGCCCGATAAGCCTCGACTGTTTTAGCAATACAAGCTTCCCAGTTCAATTCCGATGCTCTACGAAGGCCTTCCTTAACAGCTTTAGAACGCCAGGATTCATCCTCTATCGCCGATAATAAGCCATCCCGAAGATCATCTACGTCTTCGGGCTCAACAAGCCACGCAGCCCCACCCGCTACTTCCGGCATTGACGAACGTTTAGATGTCAGTACGGGAACTCCGCTGGCCATGGCCTCTGCAATGGGCAACCCAAAGCCTTCGTAAAGGGAGGGATAGACAAATAGCCTGCAACCTGCATATAGCAAGGGTAGCAAATCTTGCGGAACAAAGCCCATATATTTCAGCCATCCTTCTTGCGAAGCCTGCATAATGGATCGGTGAATGATTTGGCTGTTCCATCCCGGCTCACCCACCAACACAAGGGGGTAACGATGGCGAAGACGAGCGGGCAACATCCGGTAAGAATTAATTAGGCGTACTAAATTCTTACGCGGCTCAATGGTAGAAACACAAAGGCAATAACCACCGGGCTGCAGGGCAAGTTTTCCGAGTGGCGTCCGTAGATAAGTCGTAGCCCTGGGTCTGAAAGTCGCATCAACACCTAGAGGTATAGCAACCACCCGATCCTCCGCCAAGCCAAAGTAAGACAGCATCTCCGCCCGGATTGCCTGGGAATCGGTAATGACCAGCCTGGAGTTAGCTATAGACCTGAGCATCATTTTATTTATTCGTTCCGCCCGAGGGGCCGGATGCCAGTCTCGGCTAACAAGGGTGGAGAGATCATGTACCGTAACCACACAGGGTAAATCTACCTCCGGCACAAAATAATTCGGCCCGTGAAAAAGGTCTGCAACTGCTTTGCGTAGTTTAGCTTTAGCCAGAAATGGTGCCCAAAAATCATAAATTCCACCCACAACCCGGTTCTGGCCAAAATAGCGATAAAGATTCCCAACTTTGCAGTCCGCACTATCTCTTTCAGCACCATACTTAAGCCCGACTTTTTCAATTGCCTCCGGACTTTTCCAACGGCCATGCGCCAAATACAATACAGATTGAATGCCATTATGATTTGGCAAACGGGTGGCCAGTTCCCAAGCATACCTGCCGATACCGGTAAGGGGCGGTTTTATTGCCTCCGCTGCCAACACCACCCTCATAATGTAGTTTCACCTGCATCGGCTCTGAATAAAGACAATTCATCTTCATACATCCATGCCAACGTCTCCCGCAACGGGCGCCGCGGTATTTCACCAATGAGCGACTGCAGCAAGCTGTTGTCTCCCCGAAGTTCCTTGACTTCGTTTGGACGCACAAAGTCCGGATTGACGCGAACTTCGATAGTATGCCCAGTAATCATAACCATCGTTTCAAGAACATGCTGCAAGGAGTATGAGGCGCCAGAACATATATTCACCATCAAACTGTGCGCCGGGCACTCAAGCAGGCAACGATAAATACGCGCTACGTCTCTTACATCCGACCAGTCTCGGGCCACGTCAAGATTCCCTAACTCAATCTCCGGCGCCCGGCGAACAAAATGATTAACAATCTTGGGCGGTAGAAATATTGAAGCTTGACCTGCACCGGTATAATTGAACGGTCGCGTTACTATAATCGGCATACGGTCAAACCACAACCTGGCCATGTGTTCCATGGCCAGCTTGCTAACCGCATAATCACTTACCGGAGCAGGGACACAGGATTCCAAAATGGGCGATTGTGTTTGGTTCCCATAAACATGAGCACTACTGGCCAGTATGATCTTATACGGACAACATTTGCTGTCTTCAATCGCCTTTAACAAGGATAAAGTGCCTAACAGGTTAACCCGGTAAATTTCTTTTATGGAATCGTGCGCCGCAAAGGATATACCGGCAAGATGTACAATAACATCCGGCTTTATATCAACCAGTAGCTTAGTTAAACACATCTGGTCATCAATATCACATGGATAGCTCACTGTTCCATCGATGCGGGTTTCCCGGTGTACCAAGCCAAAAACTTCGTAGCCGTTTGCATGTAGTTCAGTAGCTATATAACGACCTGTAAAGCCTCCCATACCAGTAATAAAAGCACGTTTGCCTGCACTCAGAAAGAGTACCCCCTTTCATTGCGGCGCAAATCCGCCTCCACCATCATTCGACAAAGTTCCTCCAAAGTAGTCTTGGGCTCCCAGCCCAGCTGACGTTTAGCTTTAGAAGGATCACCCAGAAGCATGTCCACCTCGGCCGGGCGGTAAAACTTCGGGTTAACACGCACCAGGGTTTTACCGGTTAATGTATCAATTGCTGTTTCTTCCAATCCTTCACCACGGAAGGCAAGCTCAATACCAGCTGCTCGAAAGGCCATGTGCACAAAATCCCTTACCGTTGTTGACCGGCCTGTAGCCAGCACATAAGTATCCGGTTGAGAAGCCTGCAACATCATCCACATACCCTCCACATATTCTTTAGCATAACCCCAATCCCGTTTAGCATCGAGGTTTCCCAATTCCAGGTAATCCAGCCGGCCAAGCTTAATTTTAGCTACAGCGTCGGTAATTTTCCGCGTTACAAATTCAAGACCCCGTAAAGGTGACTCATGGTTAAACAGAATTCCGCTGCAGGCAAAAATATCATAACTTTCGCGATAGTTGACAGTTATCCAGTGAGCATAGAGTTTTGCTGCACCGTATGGGCTACGCGGGTAAAACGGCGTTTGCTCATTTTGCGGTATCGCCTGAACTTTACCGAACATTTCAGAGGTAGATGCCTGATAAAAACGAATTTGTGGATTAACTATGCGCACAGCCTCCAGCAGGTTCAGCACCCCTAGACCGGTAATCTCAGCAGTAGTAATAGGCTGGTCAAAGGACAACGCTACAAAACTTTGCGCTGCCAGGTTATATACTTCATTTGCACCGGTTTTTTGCAGCAAACGAATAGCTGCACTCAAATCAGTAAGATCATATTCAACCAGATGAAGATTTGGATGTTTTGCTATGCCAAGTTCTTCAATGCGCCAAAAATTTACGGAACTCGTTCGACGGTAAGTACCATATACTGTATATCCTTTTTCCAGCAGAAGCTCAGCCAGGTAAGCCCCATCCTGGCCGGTGATACCGGTAATGACAGCTGTCTTCATATTATCTATCCTTTCTTCTATTATTAATTTTTGGTTAATTTGCTATTGGAAGCGGGCAGCCAGTGATGTATCCAATTAGGGTGGTTTGAATCTGTTAATAATTCAACAATTTGTTTAGTACTGTCCGCCCATGTCTGCCAGGGCATACCTTCTGGAAAAGGCACGGTTCCAGACTGCAAGGCTATTAGCCACTCCCTTAACGCCTCCGCCAGCTCTTCCGGGGTGTCAGCGGAAAAATAGCTGGCGTAGTCCCCGGCCACTTCTCGGAACACAGGAATATCCCGGGCCAAAATTGGCCGGCAATGCCGGGCGGCCTCGATTAGAGGAAGACCGAAGCCCTCCCCTTCGGAAGCTATAAGCACGCCAGTTGCCGTTTCATACAGCTTGAGCAGTGCCTCATCACTAATACCCTGGTACCAAAAAAGACGTTTGCCTAACTCCGGGTGATTTTGCAACCGCCCAGCCAACTCTTCAACCATCCAACCTTGTTTCCCGACAATCACCAAGTTTGCCTCCATCCCCTGCGCCCAAAGCCGTTCGAAGGCCGCCAGGGCCTGGGAATGCCCTTTGCGTGGCTCCACCGTGCCTACCATCAACACACTAGGCAGGGTGCGTAGCTGAGCTAGCTGGGCATCAAAACGATCGGGTAATCCTCTGGTGGGCAGGCTGGCATCGATGTCCGCACCTAAGTGAAACCAGCCGATTTTAAAGGGGCGATGACGATGCACTTGAACGCTTTCCAACCACATGGCAAGTTCATCCGCCACAGCGCGGGAAATACAGAGTGCGCCGTACCCTTGTCGGGTAATGGTGTTTAACCATTTTATATGCAAGTCACGAACAGCTGTAGAGAAAAAGTCCGGATATAGAATTGGCAAAATATCATATATAATAAAATACACATATCCACCCTGGTCACGCATTTTTGCGAAAAATTGGGAATGGTGTGGGACAATCCCTGAAGCCAGGTCAAGACCCAGAAAAATATCGCCTTGATGAAACTCAACGGGTTCATCAATAAGCACATCATCAGGACACGACATAAATTTCATAGTGAAACGGCGGGCATAATGATAAGGAACTTCCGTTTTGGCATATACAGGCTCCACCCGGAAACCCGCCGGAGGATGCTCCAATAATTCCATCAACACACTGCGCACCACCCGCTGGATTCCACTCTTAGCATCCTGTTCGACCAATACCGATATATCCACCAGTAATTGCTTTTGTGGTTGAGGCAACGGCAGATCCTCTGTTACAGCCCGGGCTAGATTAAGCCACGAACCTTCTTCGCCGGGGGCACCCTCAATGGCAACAATGGATTGTATTAATCGTTGGCGAAGCACCGCGGGACTATTATAAAAACTTTCAATGGCTTGAGTATACTGGTCGGCAATCCGACGCGGTGCATGATGCGCTAGTATATGATTGCTGGCTCGATTGCCAATAGCTTGACGCTGTTGCGGGTCACGCCATAATGCTTCCAGCGCCTGTGCCAACTGTTCGTTTGTAAAATCATCAGGGAGCATGACAACACAGTCTCCAGGAAGCTCCGCCAGTGAACCGTGGGCGTTTACCAAAGTTGGCAAGTTGTAATTCATACAATCCAAAACGGCTGCCGAAGTTTCGCCCCGAGAAAATGAACGAAGTTGAACGGCTACATCCGCTGCCGCCAAGTACTGCCGGTACTGTTCCACAGGCATAAAGCCCGTTATACTAATTCGATCAGCGCAGCCGCTTTTTCGAATAGCTTCAAGCATCTTGGCTCCGTATTCTCCGCTTTGATTTTCCCCCACGAAAAAAAGGCGGCAGTTTTTGTCTTTAGCCAAAGGTGTAGTCAACCAAGCCTCTAGTAGTCGATGGTTTAGCTTGGTAGGTCCTAGCATGCCAAAGCTACAGACCACAAAACCGGACTCCTCCAATCCCAGCGCCCGCCTAGCAATACTACGACTCAATGCATGCGCCGGTCCCCTGAGAAGGGGAATTACGTGCCATTCCTGTACCATCTCAGCACCATACCATTGAACTCCCAAACAGCGAGAAAACTCGGAATGCACAATAACACCTATGGCTTGCTGTAAAACAGAAAAATTACATGGATATTTTAAAATCACATTCGCCTTATCCGTCGCCTGAAAACGCTCACAGACAGCATGATAGCCATGTGAAAGATAAAGTGATTTAATCCATTCATATGTATTTGAACCAAGCTCCTCCATGTGTGCAATAATATTGCTTAAGAAAAAGTCGTGTAATACCACTACACCAGGGTGCTGATTCAATAACCCAAACATGTGCTGATGAAAGGGAGAATTACCGAAATGGTAAAGCACCCGATCATACTTATATGAGTTGACGGTAAACCATTCAGTGCTGCGCACCTGGCAGTTAGCCTTGACCCAGGGGTCTACAACTTCCCGCTGATTAACAATAACATCAATATCATAATAGCGCGCCAACTCGGGTAACAACTCAGCGCTATAGTCCGCAATACCGCTTTTCTCGGGAGGCAAAGGCGAAATATATGCTAGACGCGGTCTAGATGGCATATTGCAATATACTTGTTTACTGTTTACCTGTTGGCACGCTTTGTGTAAACGAGTCATGGCATCCAAAGCACGACGAGCACTGCGATCCCACGAGAACATCTTAGCTTGTTTGAGACCGTGCCGCTTTAGTTCAGCACGAAAAGATTCATCTATTAAGACCTTAGTTAACTTGGCAGCAATATCATCGTCATCAAAAGGATCAAACAGAGCATCTGCTTTACCAATCACTTCCGGCAGGCTGGAGGTGTTTGCACCAATTACCGCCACCCCGCAAGCCATAGCCTCCAAAACAGGTAGGCCGAAGCCTTCATGCAATGAAGGAAAAATAAAGGCATGGCAGAGATTGTATAAGGCGAGAAGATCCTCGTCCGGCACAAAACCGGTAAAAACGATCTCATCGGCAGCCACACCATGGGAGATAGCAAGGCGTTCTAAAGCTTGTTTATCCCCGGGCTGTATCGAGCAAACAATAGCTAGTTGATAAGTCTGCCTTATGGTCACCGAAAGCCTGGAATAAGCGCGTATCAATCCTTCAATATTTTTACGGTAATCAATGCCCCCGGTATACATAACAAAGGGTCGTACTAGTCCGTAACGCTTATGAACGGCCTCAACTTTGTCACCAGGCAGGTCAATCGGCCGAAAGCGAGCATCAGCAGCAGTAGAGATGTTGACTACCCACTCCTCTGGCAACCCCAGATATTCAATCCCTTCCTGCCGCGATGACTCTGATATAGCCAGCCACAAATGTGCCCGTCGCAAATGATCCAGTTTGCGCTGGTACCAGGCTTCCACCGCCGGTTTTTGTAAATAGTGTTCACGATAAATGAGGGGAATCAAATCATAAAGAGTAAGTGCAGTAGGCAATGTGTTGGTAAAGACGCCAACGCTAGTAATCGCATCGTCCATTAGGCCTTCGAATAAACTAGACACAAAAAGCACATCTGGCTTAAGGCTGGACATAAAGGCCTCACGCAGGCGCTCAGCTGCATGGCGTTGCCAAAGGTTACCAAAATTCATGTCCTGCACCGGTCCCGGCACATGCCAGAGCCGAATGTTCTCCTGGGGAATTAAGCCATCAAAGGTCGCTCTGACCAGTTCGACGGTTTCAGGAAATTGACTGTTTAAAGCAATTATAATCTCATGTTCTCCGGCTAAGCGTGCTATTGCTAGCGCCAGTGAAAGAGAATAACGGCCAATACCACGGTTACGACTACCTGTACTTTGAACACCTTGTAAATCCAGCACGATTCTCACGGGCACCCCTCCTTTTCCCGGTTTTGGACAACCTGGCCACGAGCTACCCAAAGCTGCAGGTAAGTTGTTCTAACTGAAGCCGGGCAACCGCTTAGGTCTAGACTGCCAGTGGGAACTATGGTAGATGGGGAGGAGGTCTTTATTGTTGTCTGATTATTTCGCGCTTCCGCAATAGCATAGATTTGCGCTTGTAGCCGCGGCCAGCGGGCCAGGAGACCTTTAATGTAGGCTTTACGCCTAGGGTGTCTACGCACATGGGCTAATCCTAACTCAAGAAACCACCGGGCAAGACGCCGAGGTAAATATTTAGCATATAATAATGTGGCTTTAATGTATCCGGGGATACTTTTTAAAAGTTTGTTCACCAACCGTAAAGGCTTTGTCAAGCGCCAAGACATGCTGGCATATACCGACTGCAGTTCACGATTAACCCCATCCGCCACCATCCACCATTGATGAATTTCACCGTTAAGTGCATCAATCTTAGCTTTTGCAGAGTTCCATTCATTATTTAACCACTCAGCCCGAGCCTGCAGTTCGCTATAAGCTGCCTCCTGCCGAACTTGATTAGACTCAAGTTCATGAAGACGTTTGTTTGTAGATTTCATGTTTTCCTCAATTTCTTCCCGTTCATGGTTTAGCCTTTCAACGCAATCATGCAGCTCGTTGTTCTTCCTTACTTGCTCTGCCAAAGCAGCCGTCAAATGTTGGTTTTCTTTTTTGCTTAGTTCCATTCGGGCATTAAATTCTTGCTCCCGCTGCTCCAATTTATTATTTAGCAACGCACAAAAAACATTACTGCTTGTTCCACTCAAAACAACACTATCAAAGACATTTGGGGGATATCGAAAATACTTCTTGAGCTCCTGATGAGCTCCCGAAACATAAAACCGGTTCAAACCATCAAAATAGACAAATTCGTAACCAAGTTCAAGGAGAATGGGCTCCCACTCACCATGTGTTTCTATTTGGGTTAAAGGCAAGGTGCTTTCGACCACAATTATCCACGGTCTAACCTCCGACGGAGACCAGCCCCGGATTACTTCGCTTTCCATACCCTCCACATCTATTTTTAACCAGTGAATCTGGTAGTCCCGGTAGCGCTCTAAAAATTCTGCCAGCGGCAGGCAAGATACTGCTGTTTCCTTAACACTAAAACCCGCCATCCGGTGTTTTTCAGCAATTTGCGCATCTCCGGTGCTTAGGCCCGTTTCATCAATTTCATAAAAACTGATCACTCCGCTCTTGCTTCCTACGGCGGCCTGGATAACGGTTTCATCAGGGCGTGCAAGACGAAGTTTATCCGCGTAATAAGATGACGGTTCTATATGAACCCCACGCCAACCATGTTCATAAAATGCCAGGCTCACCGAGTCAACCACGGGATCTTGAGCACCTATGTCAATGTAAAAACCCTTTTCCACATGCTTTAGTGCACGCCAAAGCATGACATCCTCAAAGTTTTGCGCATATGAAACAAACATGTCCCTACCTCCGGCTAATGTAAAAGACAGCGTCA
Source organism: Desulfallas thermosapovorans DSM 6562 (assembly GCF_008124625.1). Lineage (NCBI taxonomy): Bacteria > Bacillati > Bacillota > Clostridia > Eubacteriales > Desulfallaceae > Desulfallas > Desulfallas thermosapovorans. Next base: position 199,429 of record NZ_VNHM01000004.1, on the reverse strand, counting down.
AGCCAATTTGTGCCAATAAATGTATCCTTATCTGCATTTATTACGTCAAACACCAGGGCATTATCAACCCATTCATAATTGTTTTCAAGATGAGTGTCCGAACTTACGAGGGCGGGAGAAAATGAATATGATCCCGGTCCCAGGGTACAAGTAAAAGGTAAGCAAAATTCAACTTCATCCCCTGTTTTTAGGTCATGGATTACCTGCCTTGTGTGCCATGTATTTGTGCCCCACACAACATGTCCCGTTCTGTCCCGAAGCATATAACCCAATACCAAACGAGGAATATCCCCGTTAATTACAGCAGTGAGCTTTAATACCAGCCTTTGCCCAACTCTGGCTGTGTCCACAGGCTCTTGCGTGACCCCGTCCAATAATTTCAAGTCTTTTACGGTTGCCTTGAAATTACCTGAACGGGTAAGTAGCCATCCGTCGCGTTGCCGCTTTTGCTCTATACTCAGTTTGGCGTTTTCTTTTTCGGCAATCAGCGCGTTGTAATAATCAACAACTTCATCGGGTTGGCCATCTTTTATGATTTTACCATTGTCAAGCAAAATAACACGGTCACACAATGCCCTTACATCGCCCATGCTATGAGTCACTAACAGAATAGTAGTGCCCAGTTCCTTAAACTGTCTTATTTTATCAAAGCTTTTATGTTGGAAGTAACTATCTCCAACCGAGAGTATTTCGTCAACAATCAACACATCGGAGCGCACGGCTGTTGCTACAGAAAAGGCCAGACGTGCTTGCATGCCACTGGAATAAACGCGCAGCGGCTGTTCAAAAAACTCACCCAGTTCGGAGAAGTCTTCGATAACCGGGATAATTTCGTCAATCTGACGTGTAGAAAGGCCCAATAGGCCACCGGCCAAATAGACATTTTGTCGGCCGGTGAATTCCGGATTAAAACCCAGGCCAAGTTCAAGAATGGCACTGATGCGCCCATTGACGGTTATGCTGCCGGTGGTGTTACGCAAGGTGCCAGTGATTAACTTAAGCAAAGTACTCTTGCCAGCCCCATTCTGTCCAATAAGGGCAAGTGCCTCGCCCGCATGCAAAGTAAAAGAAACATCCCTGACCGCCCAGTATTCCTGCTCGGGACGAACAGGAAACCCGAACCATCTAAGAAAACGCGACAGATTGGAACGATAGGAGGCAAAACATTTACCAACATTTCGCACATCAAGAATAACGTCATTCATAAAGCATCCACCAGTTCCGGGCTGGCCTTACGAAACAGCACAAAGGAAAGCATAAACATTGACATAGCAACAACAGACGGGAGCCATAACGTGCTAAAATCAGGCCAGTGGTTGTAGAGCAAGGCATCCTGGTATATACGCACCAGCGGCACCATCAAATTGACATCAGCAAGCCAGCGCAGGTTTTGAGGAATAATTTCGTATGGATATACTATAGGGGTTAGCCAGAACCATATTTGCATAACCACACCCATAACCTGCCCGACATCCCTGGTAAAAACGTTGAATATGCCAAGCATAACCCCCAAACCAAAGGAAAACAGAGAGATCAGCAGTATCCCCAACGGAATAACAAGCCAGGCTATTCCAGGGTAATGACCGAAAAATAGAAATACCACTGTGATCGCCAGCAAAAGCAAGACATGATTGAGCAGGGCACTGCCCCAAACAATCATGGGCAGACACAGGCGGGGAAAGGAAATTTTTTTAAGTGTGCCACCATACTCGACAAAAATATTTAAACAGCGGTTTAATATTTCACTAAAAAGCCCCCACGCAGCCATTCCAGCCATGAGATATATGGGATATGCAGCTTTGTTCTCAACGTTTGGCAACTTGGCGCCAAGCACTTCAGCTAAAACCAAAGCAAATATGGTTGCCTGCGCCAAAGGGTGCAAGACAAACCAAAGGGCACCCAACCGCGAACGCGCGATACGTGACTTAAGTTCTCCCCGTATTGATGAAAGAATGAAGTGGCGATAATGCCATAGAGCTGTAAGCATATTTTTCATTACGTATAAACTCCATCTAATAAATTGGCTTTAAAAACCTTATACTTATCTGTTACAAATTTTTTTATTTCCATTTCGAATCTAGCCTGGCCAAAATGTTTGGCATGGGCTGTTATTGTTTCACATAAAAAATCATCTTCCGAATTAATAAACCTCTTAATAGCATCCTTCAAAGATTCAACCGTTTGCCTCTCAAAAAAGATGCCCGTTTGACCTTCTACCACTGTCTCAAGGGCTCCACCCTTACCAAAGGCAATTACCGGACGACCGCATGCTTGGGCTTCCAAAGGCATAATTCCGAAATCCTCTTCCCCGGGGAAGATAAAAGCCCGGCATTGTTGATACAAGCTACGCAATTCCGAGTCATTAACTTTTCCTAAAAACTTAACGCAGGAACCTGCTATTTTTTTAAGGTTTTTATATTCTTCACCATCTCCGACAACCCAAAGGGGAAGCCGTAGTTGTGAAAAGGCTTCTACTGCCAAATCTATTCTTTTGTATCCCACAAGCCTGCCGCCACATAAAAAAAATTCTTTTTCCTCCCCGCATGGGTAGTAAAAATCCGTATCCACCGGCGGGTAAATGACATAAGAATCACGCTTGTAATGTTTTTTGATTCTGTTAGCAATATAATGAGAATTAGCTATAAAATAATCCACTCGATCTGCACTGGTACGATCCCATTGCCTTATCCTATTCATCTGCCAGGCAATATAACCACGCATCATCAGACCCTTATTAGCGATATATTCGTGATAAAAATCCCAGGCATACCGCATGGGAGTATTGCAATAACATACGTGGCAAACATCAGCACCTGTAATTACACCCTTGGCGCAGCAGGATGATGAACTGAGTACCAGATCATATTCAGATAAGTTAAATTGCTCAACCGCCAGAGGCATAAATTGTAAAAACCACTGGTGTTTTTTGCGTCCGAAGGGAACCCGTTGCAGAAAGGAGGTCCTTATGTCCATCCCTTTGAAACTATCCGGCAAACGGCTCTGATCATAAAAAACTGTAAAAACCGGCGCTGTAGGGAAAATACGATGAAAACTCTCAATTACCTTTTCTGCCCCTCCATAGTTTGTCAACCAGTCATGTATCAGCGCAACTTTCATTAAATTAATTCTCCCACTATAAAACTCACTATTCAAAGTAAGTTCTTCTTATTTTCATATATTTCTTCAACAAGGGCATAAAATCTAATAAGCACCCTTACCCCTCAATACAACAGCCACAGTGCGCATCAATATTGTAATGTCAAGCCATAGCGACCAGTTTCTAATATACCATACATCAAGCCGCAGGCGTTCGTTAAACTCTACATCGTTTCGCCCGCTTACCTGCCAAAGTCCGGTTATCCCGGGCTTTGTTACTAAAATATCCTCTCGCCCCAGCATTTTTTCCTTTTCCCGTGGTAGATAAGGGCGCGGCCCCACCAGGCTCATGTCGCCCTTAATTACATTAATTATCTGGGGCAGTTCATCAAGGCTAAATCTTCTCAAAAAGCCACCCACCCTGGTAACACGGGGGTCATAATCCCTAAGCTTTGCATATTTGTCCCACTGTCGCCGTGCGGAATCGTTTGCCTTCAGATACTGGGCCAGAATTCTATCGGCATCGGGATACATTGTCCTGAACTTGTAACATTTAAATTCAGTACCTTCTTTACCGATACGGGTATCACTAAAAAAAACCGTTCCCCGCGAATCTATCTTAATTGCTATAGCTAGAACCAACATAAGGGGAATGAGTAAGACAAAAAGAATTATAGAGACTATGAACTCAAATATCGTTTTGGTAACTAGATTGGACCTATCGTTCAGGTTGTTCTTCAACTTCAAAACGAGAGTTTTTTCATTAAATAGATGTTGAATTTCCACACCTTCCATGGCCATACCAAAAAGATCAGGGACTACCAACAGGTTATATGTCTTACGCTGCAGCTTATTAACCAGCTGCACAAGTTTTTTACCCGTTAATCCGGGAGCAGCAACAATTATATCGCGAACCCTGCTTTTTTCCAGAACGGCTTCGGCAGCATCGAAACCACCCAGCACTGGAATCTTCTCTCCCGTGGGTAATTCAGGCGGGAACTTTTGCTTGTCAAGATCGTCATCCAAAAAACCAATGGGTTTATAACCAATAAAAGGTTCCTGGTAAAAGGCCTTCAGGATAAGTTTTCCTGTATCGCCGGCCCCCAGAATGATAACCGGTCTTTCCCAAATATGTGCTTTAAACAATAATCTTTTACTAAAGTACCGCAAGGCAGGCACCAGGAACAAGCTGATTATCCAGGCCAGTAGAACCAGTGTCCTTGAATTTTCGTCACCCTGTTTGGTTAAGAACACAAAACTTATCGCTGCTAAAAAAGCCAGTGTGGTAGTCTTGACTATTTGGCCTGCCTCCTGCCAAAAGGGAACCCGCCTGGTATATGCCTTTTCAAAGATAAAAAACATACAAACAAGCATGGGTAACCACCATAGCGCAAATACAAAATCCCATGTGGTTCTGGGTAGGCTGTTAAAAATCAGGGGCAAAAAGTTCACCCGAATTACATAGGCAATGATAATACTAATACAGAGAGCTATACAATCTACCGTCATTAGCAAAGGGGTTGCTAAAAACTGGCGCTTGCTGTAATTAGCCACCGGTATATTCACTGATTCACTCTTATTTGTTCCGGTATACGCCCCGCCCACAACGCCGGGTACCGGTGTTTTTACCATGCCCAAGCCGTTATCAAGACTCATTTATACCACAAGCCCTTCATCCGGAAACTCACCGGCGCTTTTGGGGCCGGTTTCTATAAAACGGGAAGACTCTTTAACGCTGCATAGTTTTGCATTAGTTGAGGGTTTAACTGGTTAATTTGGTCGATTAGCTTGTTAGCTTCCTCCTGGTTGCCTTTTCTTTCTTCAATTAATGCCAGCCAAAGCAAAGATCGGCCTTTTAAATCAGGGTCCTGGGACTGGGCAACCTGCTGTAAATAACCGAGGGACTCGGTAAACATGCCCAGGCAATAGGCAGCCTGCCCCTTTACAAGGTAAATCGCTTCAGTGTCCTCCAGCAGCGGACCCTCCCATAAACTTTTATCAATCTCAGTTAATGTTTCCCCTTGCCGGTTTAATAGATCACTTACACCTAACACCTTATTTAAATAAACCCTAGCATCCGTCTTGTTTCCCGATTGCAACTCTTGAGCCCCCAGGTTCAAGTAATGTTGGGCATACACTTCATAAGTTTCTATATTATTAGGCGCAAGCTCATATAATAGTTCATTTTCCTTTGCAGCCAGTTTATTTTCACCTGCGGCTATAGCAACTTGGATATAATTATTTCTGGTGTTAAAGGAATACTTGCTTTGCTGCACAGCCGTTTTTGCCTCTTCCACGGCTTTTTTGGAATTGCCCTGGTTAACATAGGCACGGGATAAAAGCATGCGATATTCAGGGTTCAAGGGGTTGCACGATGACGCCTTTTCAAGGTGATCAATTCCTGCAACCAGATTATTTGAATTAAGATACTTGTACCCTTTGCCGGCAAAGCTGTTGGCCTGAACAAGAACACCGGCCATCGAGAAAATAATTAGCGCTGCCGTGGTAACGGTCGCCACAGACAAATATTTTGAAGTTTGGCGCGCTGATTGTGGCCCTGGTTTGCCGGGAGCGGCACCCGGAGCGGCCATAGCGGAGGTCATACCAAATACTGACCATAGAACTATAGTTATTGCCGATAGCGAAAGATCAAAATCTATTGCAGCATGACCGCTGATCATTAAGAATATAGCAAAGAACAGCCATAATATTTGCCTGCGAAATATATTGTTTATGTTTTCCATAAAAAGCCTGTATGCTTGTACGATGAAGGAAATCCAAATGCCTAAAACAACTGCTAAACCAACAATACCTGTCTCCACGCCAGTCTGGAAATAGTAACTGTGCGCCTGACGGGTGGTGTAGCGAAAATTCAAAAAGGATTCGTAAGCTTCTTGCCAACCGCCACCGCCCCATCCCAGAACGGGTCGCTCCTTAATCATGTCCGTAGCGCTTTCCATATAATAAACTCGATGGTAGGCCGTCCAGAGATATTCAAAACTGGATATTTTATCAACAACCCCAGGTTTGCCGGAAATCCATATTACCCCGGCCACCAGTACCACCGCCACTAGTGAAGCAAAGGCTACCATGTATTTTTTACTGTTATCTATCCATTTGTTTTCCACAAAATTATGTATCAAGCTTAGCAACATTTGCCCGGCGATTGCAAGAAGAATTCCACCGGCAATCCAAAGCCAGCCCTGGCCGTAATTTTCGGTCTGAACTAAACTAATGAACTTACCACTAATAATATATGCTGCAGCGCCCAATCCCCCGGTCATAAGCAGTGCATACAGGCGTTTTTTACTTCCTACGCCCAGTAAGTATATAGCAAACACCAGTGCGAAGACCAGCAGTCCTCCCCTGGACTTGGAAGCAAACAACACCAACAGAAGCAAGAAGTTGCCGCAAGCATAAAAATACTCCACCAACCTGGTTAACACGCGCTGGGTTAGATATCTTCGTAGCCCTGAGTCGGCCAATGTCCCGTCAACCACAGTATGCAGTTGTTTACTGAAAGACTGATACCACAGGTATATGCCGACAAAGAAAACTGCTCCTAGGTATGTTGCCAATGCATTATGGTATTGAAAAGTTGATGATATGATACCTCCAGCATGGGGGGTAACATTATATCCATCTTTAATAAATACAATCCCCGTGGCCGTAGCCAGCCCGGCCAAAGCCACGCCAATAGCGCTAATATAAATAACGTGCAGCAGTTTATGTATATCTTCCTGGTTGCGGATAAGCCGCGAAGCTGACCAGTAGGTAAGGAAGTATAATATATTTTTAACCACTTCATCTATAGCTAAACCTTTATTAACCGCAGTAAAGCTTGATATTATGTAAACTAACGGCAGGGCCAGAGCAAAGTAATCCAGCGGCCCGCGCAGGAATTTATGATCATTTTGCAGCCAGCGCCAAAGGAATGTGAGCCAGAACACCAAAGTGGCCAGCATGAGCGCCTTTTCCTGCTCCGGGGCAAAGAAAAGTCCCCGGAAGTAGGGCGGAAAGAAGAGCAGCAGGGCCAGACCCCAGAATGCTATCTGGTGTAGCCAGTCGGTCTCTTGGTTATTTTTTATAACAGTTTGATTAACTGTTTCTTTTCTTATTCTTCTCTTTTTGGCAGTCATTGTATTGTTCTCCAACACGTTCTATTATATTAAATTGCCCCGGAAACCAAATTATCCCGGCGTATATTTAGAATAAGGAGGATTATGGATCGCATACTTGATAATCTAAACAACAAAAGAATCTTTCTAGTATTTGATTAAAAATAGCTTTGGAACACCAGGTTAAACATACTAATACTTCTACAGATTGTTACACGTTCCTGCAACATTTTGGCATAAAATTGTCCCTCTTCAATATAATATTGAAAAATTAGGCAGTAATTGCCGGTGCGAACGTTGTCTCGCCAGGATAGGATTACCGCAACAAATACTGCAATGGGGACAGGCAAAATGTCTGTCCCCTTTTCCATAACTAAAAGCAAGTTGTTAACATTTTTTCGACGGAAGCCCGCAATAGGTCTTCTTTGAATTTCAACGTTGGCTTGCCCCCGGCGCTCAACTATTCCCGTGTAAGCTTCGTCGCAAGCTTCGCTCCGAAGGTTTACGTGTTATCCGGTGGCACCGGGTATTGAAAGGCTGAAAATCAAGGATTTTCAACCTTTCATGCTTATATCACCAGCCTTACTTTTTCTCCTGAATATCTTCTCGCTTACCTTTTTAGTGAAATCATCCATCAACGTATACCCCACCGGTACCAACACAAGGGTAATCAGCGTGGAGAACAGCAGTCCGCCCACCACCACCGTGGCCAGGGGAGCCTGGGTTTCTCCCCCTTCACCGAGACCCAAAGCCATGGGGAACATGGCCATGACGGTGGTCAAAGCCGTCATGAGAATGGGCCGCAGGCGCACGGGGCCGGCCTGCAGTATGGCCTCGTTCCGCTCCATACCGCGCCGCCGTAAAATATTGATGTAGTCCACCAGTACAATGGCGTTTTTCACCACAATACCCACCAGCATGATCACGCCGATAAAGGCCACCACGCTGAAGGTACGGCCGGTGATGAGTAAAGATAACACCACCCCGGTTAGGGTTATGGGCACCGAGAACATGATTACGAAGGGGTAAAGCAGGGATTCAAACTGGGCCACCATCACCAGATACACCAGAATTATGGCCAGTACCAGGGCCAATCCCAGGGAACCGAAGCTTTCCATCATCTGTTCCTGCTCGCCGCCGTAGGTGACATTGTATCCCGAGGGCATATCGATTTCCGCTATTTTTTGTTGGATATCCCGGGTCACGCTGCCCAGGTCACGGCCGGCCAGCTGGGAGTTGATGGTTACAATACGGGCCTGGTTATTCCGGTTGATGGAATTGGGGCCTTGATCCTGCTTGATTTCCGCCACCTGGTCCAGGGTTACCAGAGCACCTAAGGGGGAGGTAATGGTTAAAGCGGATAGTTGGCCCGGGGTAAACTCGCCGGGGTTACCGGACAATTGCACCCGAATATCCACTTCTTCACCGCCCACCCGGTAGGTGGTGGCCACTGTACCGTCAACCGCCGTGCGCACTGTGGAGGCCACTTCGGCCAGGCCCAGCCCGTACATGGCGGCCCGGTCCCTGTTTACCACCACATGCATTTCGGGACGTCCCTCTTCCAGGCTGCTGGTCACCTCACGGGTACCGGGCACCTGCCGCACCGCGGCGGCCACTTGGTTACCTAGTTGGGCCAGGGTGTCCAGATCATCGCCGCTGATTTGTATTTGCACCGGAGCTCCGCCATCACCCATTCCCTGTTCCATAGCGGAGACGTTAATGTCGGCGCCTGGAATCCGCTGCAGTTCGCTGCTTAGCTGCGTGGCCAGTTCATCGGAGGATATACTCCTCTGGGTCAGGGGCAGCATTTTCAACACTATTTGGGCCTGGTTGGAATCCCCGCCCCCCAGCATGGAACCGCTGCTTCCCACACTGCTGGAAATGCTTTCGATACCCGGCTTGGTTTCCAGCACACCTTCGATTTCCCTGACCAAACGGTCGGTTTCACTTAGCGAGGTTCCCTTGGGCATTTCCACGGATATCGTAACATAACCCTGGTCCGCACCGGGCATAAATTCCATCCCCAGCAGGGGTATGGCAAACAGGGTCAGCACAAATATTACCACCACCAGCAGTATGGTCAGCTTGCGTCGCCGCAGTGCTTTTTGCAGCAGCGCGCGGTAATATGTGTCTATTTTGTTAAACCAGCGCTCCGATGCATTGTATACCCGTTTCCAGCCACGTGGGTTTGGCTGGTTTGCCGCCCCGTTTTCCCCGGTTTTATATACATTCAGCCACCGGGAGGATAGCAGTGGCACCAGGGTAATGGCCACCGCCAGCGAGGCCAGAATACAGAAGCTGATGCTTAGTGCCATGGGCTTGAATAGCTGGGCGGCCAGGCCTTCCACGAAAACAATGGGCAAAAACACCGATACTACGGTCAGCGAAGCGGCAATAACAGCCGAACCCACTTCATCGGTGGCCTGCCGGGAGGCGGTCACCCGGTCCAGTCCTTGCCCGCAGTGCCGGTAAATGTTTTCCAGCACCACAATGGCGTCATCCACAATTAACCCTATACCCAGGGCCAGGCCGCCCAATGTGACCATATTGAGGGTCATGTCGTTGAAATACAGCAGCACAAAGGCGCCGATGATGGCGATGGGTATGGATGTGGAGATGATGAGGGTGCTGCGGAAATTGCGCAAAAAGATTAGGATAACCAGTATGGCCAGGATAGCACCCTCTATGGCACTCCTGACCAGGTTATTGATGGAATCCTCGATATACTCCGCCTGGTCCATAATAATATCGAATTCTACCGCAGGGACTTCCTGCTGCAGCTTCTCCAGTTCAGCCCTAACTTCCCGGGAAGTGGCCACTGTATTGGCGCCGCTTTGCTTGTTGATCATCAGGGCTATGCCGGGCTCGCCGTTGACCCGGTTGATCTGGGTCACCTTTTTCTGCCCGTCCACCACCCGGGCAACATCTTCCAGGTACACCGGGGAACCGCCGAAATTGCCCACCACTATGCGGCGCACCTGGTCAAGGTTTTTAAATTCACCGGTGACCCTTAGCAGAAAGTCATCCCGGCCCTCCCGCACGGTGCCGGCGGAAAAGTTCAAGTTTTCACTGCCTAAAGCGCCGGTGAGGGTGTTCAGGCTCAGGCCATAGCCGTTTAATTTCACGGGGTCCACCTGCACCTGAATTTCCCTTTCCCAGCCACCCACATACCAGACACTGGCCACCCCGCTCACCCGTTCCAGGCGGGGAATGATCAAATCATCCAGCACCTGCTTTAGTCCCATTGGATCTGTACTGTGGGCCGCCACCTGCAGTATGGGCATCATATTCAGGTCGGCCTTGAAAATGGTCGGGGCACCCGCCCCGTCCGGGAGAACATCCCGAATGATATCGATTTTTTCCCGGATGTCCAGGGCAGCAAAGTCCATATCTGCTCCCCAGTCCAACATCAATATCACTGTGGAGCTACCCATGCTGCTGGTTGAAGATATGGTATCCAGATTGCTTACTGAGCTTAGTACCGATTCCAGGGGTTTGGTGATTTGCTGTTCAATCTCTTCCGGGCCTACCCCGGAATAACTGGTGCTGACAATGGCCACGGGCAATTCCAGCTCTGGGAAAAGATCTATGCTCAGCCGGGTCAGGGATACCCCGCCCAGCAAAAGCACGATGATTATTATTACCGTTACCAGCATCGGCCGCTTTATAGAAATATCAGTAATTTTCATAAGCTTACTTCACCTGGCTTTTTATTTCCACTTTGGCATTGTCCTTGAGCACGTTCTGGCCGGAAACAACCACCTGCTCTCCCACCTCAAGACCTTCGAGAACCTGAATTTTTTGCCCGTCACTGGCACCAACGGTGACTTCCCGGGTGGTTACCCGGTCTCCGTTCACCAGCCAAACAACATCGGTATCACCTGACTTGACAACGGCTTCCCTGGGTACCAGCAGAGTTTCCTGCAGAGGATTATCTATTTGTACTTCAGCAAACATTCCCGGCTTTAAAACATGCTGGGCATTATCTATCTGCACCTTGATGGGGTAGGCTTTGGTGGCCGGGTCCGCCGCCAGGGCTATGTTGGTAATCACCCCGGTAAAGGGCTCAGCCGAAACCGCGCTGATGAGCACCGGTACTTCCTGACCCTGCTTGATTTTGTTGATCTGGCTTTCAGTTACGTTGGTTTTAACTTCCACTTTGGACAGGTTAACCACGGTCACCACAGGGGCCTGTGCGGCAGGGCTGGCCAGCTCACCGGGATTGACATTGACGGCAGTGACCACACCACTGATGGGTGACTTGATCAGTGAGTTGTTTTGTTGTTCCTGGTATCTTTCCCTGGCCGCAGCCACGGCCGCCTCAGCACTAGCCAGCGCTGCAGGGGCCACCTGCTCATAATTAACCTTGGCTTGTTTGTATGGTATTTCATAGACGGTTTCAAAACCCGCCTGTCCCGCCTGGGGGATTGCCCCTGCGTCATAGAGCTGCTTGCCCCGCTCATAATTGGCCGCAGCTTGCTCAAAATTGATACGGGCAATTTCCAAATTGGACTGGGCCTGGGCCACACCCTGCTCGGCCTGGTGAATCGCCGCCGCCAGCGAAGCTTCAGAGGGATTTTCCAGGGTTATCAGCGTTTGCCCTTTACTGACCTGGCTGCCTACTTCCACATTAACGGCTAAAACCTTGCCGCCCGGACCGCTGGGCACAACATTAGAAGTAGCAATGGCTTCCAATTTACCAGTGACAACAATGGTGTCATTAATGACACCCCTTTCCACCGCCGCCGTTTGAACTGGAACGACTGTTTCTTCCTGTTCGGTATTTGGTTTATCCTGGCCGCCGCAGCCGGCCAGGGAAAATGATATAACCAGCAGGCTGATTAGTAAATAAATTACTTTGCGCTTAATCCTAACTCTCCCCTCTCTACTTGTGAGTTGACTCAAAATGTATAGGTAAAATTACACCTTGCCCGGTGTTTGCTGTGCCTCCTCCTGCCTCATAAAAGCTATTATTCTTTCGTAAATTTTTATCATATGTAATAAATCTTCTTCCGTGACCAGTTCCAGGTAGCGCATAATTATCCGCCTCCGCCCTTCGTCGCATAATTGAACCACCCGCCGCCCTTCCCCGGTGATTTCCAGCCAAACCACGCGGCGGTCTTCTTCGGAACGACGGCGTTCCAACATCCCGGCTTTGCACAACCGGTCCACCATCGCGGTAACGGCGCTTAAAGAGACGCCCAGGTATTCAGCCACCTGGGATACCGTCATCTGGCCGCCGTCTTTGATCATTTTGAGCACCACAAACTGGTGACCGGTAATGCTGGGGTCCAGCATGCCCACCAACTCCTGGTGAATGCGACGGATAAAGCGCCCCTGCATCTCCTCCAGGCGATCAATATAACGCAACATGATTTCCTGATTCATTCCCATCTCCCCCCTTTTTGTTTTTGTAGATTTTTTCAACACCCGGCACCCGCGCGGGCAACGCAAAAAGCCAGCCAGCCCAGGGATCACAAGTGGATCCCGCCGGGACTTTTCGGACAGTTTTTTGCAATGTTTGTTTGTGCCGTGAATAATTTACTGGGTTAAGTATAATTTGTTATGTTAATGCTTGTCAATCGCAATTTGAATGGGAGAAAAAGGAAAAAGCCGCCCTTTGCATTAAAGGACGACCTTTTTTGAGATAGTCATATGGAAGCTGTTCGCCAAAAATTCTTCATACTATTCGAAAGGACTCTTACTCAACGACAACCTCGTAAACCATATCCCGGAATGTATATATTACAACCCTGTAGCCGCTCTTTAAATCTCCTTTACCCAAGGTTTTTCCGCTTGCGTTGTGAATATACACATCACTGTGTAAATTATATCTCTCCCAGCTGTTACCCTTTACGAGGTAAATGCTATCGGCATCCCTTTCAGCACTAAAGGCCAGTTTGCTGGATACTTCCTCCATAACCCTGAACACATAGCCACCGTCACTGTTTTCTATAACTTCCACCCGGTCACCCGTGGTCAGGGCGCTCAGGTTGGAGTATGTTCTGCCACCATCGTTCACCATACTGCGGTTTCTGAAGTCAAGGGTGGTGGTTCTGCCGTTAAAGAGCTGCAGGGTTACGGTGCTGCGGGCGGTATCGATAAATGTCACCTGACCATACAACGGTTCCAGCACTTCCACGGACTTCAAATCATCTCCACTGAAAACAGCCCTTACCAGATCGCCCTCTTTCACATCTGAAACACCGGGGTAAGTTATACCGGGGATGATTAGTTTCACACCGGACCGGATATACAACCGGTCGCTGTCGTCATCATCATCCACCACATCCAACCGGTCTACGGAGTCCCTAACCCTTTCAACCCGGTAGATTATTGTACTCTTCAGGTCTATTTCCAGCACCTTATCGCCGGACAATGTCAGGTAAGCATACTCGCCCCTTCTAATTTCATCTATATCATCACGGTTATCCTTGCTGTTTACGTCGGCGCTTTTAGCTATAAAGTAGGTTTTTCTCTCGCCGTTATCCCTTTGAAACTCCATAATCAGGCTGTCGGCATCGATGCTGGTAATTATGCCGCCCACTTTGTTGTCGGTTTCCAGGTAAATGATATCCCCATCCTTGAGCCGGAACTTAACATCCATATCCTGTTTAAGGTCACTTAACTCTGCATCATCATCGTCATCTATTATGATACGGGCATTGCTCAGTACATCGTAAACATTTATTTTGCCATTGCGGTCTTTCAAGGTAACCCGGTCATTAACAGTATCCACGGCCATGATAGTGGCATTTAAATCATTGTCCCCCCGGCGACCGGTAACAGTCAGGGAAGTTATTTCGCCGTTATTGATGGTAGCGGTAACCGTATCCCCTTCCTGCACATCGGAAATATACGCATTGGTCATACCCGAAATGTTTACCTGAACACTGGCCGGCAGGGAATAAACATGCATTCTGCCGTCAACCTCCAGGTTGACAAAATTCATGGCGGTGTTGAGCGTAATAACTTTACCGGTTACGGTGAGCCGCGAGGCAACCTCTAGAATTTCAATGCCAATGACTTCGCTGCCTTCAACAGTTACTTTAACCCGGTCGCCTGTGATGATGTCATTCAGGGAAGGGAATCTGACCCCCGGAGCCGTTACATTTACATATTTGCCTAGCCGGTATGGCTGCAAGCGATTATCATTTAATTGAAGGGTTAACAGCATATTATCCAGATCCAAGTCAAAAACAGTGCCTTCCGTACCCGGATAACCGCTACGATCTGTCACACTGATGCTGATAACGTAGCCCCGGCTGTCCAGTCCAACACTTACCTCATCACCGGGCTGCAACGCATTTAAGCCCTGACTGCTGGAGCCCACCACGGAAATAGAGGCGTTTTCCGGCAAGTATAGTGTCCTGAGATTGCCACCGGCCTCCTCCACAACAAATGCACCGATTTCCGGGTAAACCTTTACTATCAAACCTTTGACCGTCCCGGCCGCCTGCTGAACGCCGACGCTACCAGTATTGCCGGCAACACCACCCGTTCCTGGCAGTTTATCCATGGCACGGCTTAAAAAGGAAACCATTTCCGCCCGGGTAACTTCCCGGTAAGGCTTAAATGATTTGTCCGGGTAGCCCGCTATCAAATCATAATCCTGGGCCACCCGCACATAGTAAACGGCCCAATCCGGGATCTGGGACATATCGGTGAACACGGGCATTAATAGTTCTTCCTGGGCTTCGGATTCTTTGCCGATCATCCGCACCAATAACCTGGCCACCCAGGCCCTGTTGGCAGCACTGTAAGCGCTGAATTGGTCGGTGTCCTTGATCAGGCCATGCTGCAGGGCAAGTTTGACATCGTTTTCCGCATAACCGGGTACAGGAAAAGTAATCTCAGGTAATGATCCCTGAGACGCAGCCTGCAGGCCCATGCTTCTAACAGCCATACACACCGCTTCCACCTGGCTCACGGTATTGTTTGGTTTAAAGGTGCCGTCTGGATAGCCGCTTACAATTCCTTTCTCCGACATTGTTTTAATTATATTGGCCGCCCAGTGGTCGGCCTTTACGTCTGAAAAACCGGCTAGTGCCGCTCCGCTGAAAAGCATGGCCAACAGCAAGGCCAGCGAAATAACCATGCATTTCCCAAGCAGGCTTCGCTTTCCCATGATATAATTCACTCCCCTGGTATTTCTTTCACCATTGCTTTAAATTTTAACTTCGACAAACATGATGCCAAGTCCTGTCCAAGAAGGGGAAAAACTTACACAATAATAAAGCGCAGCACCCTTTTGTGACGGGACTGCGCGTAAAAATTATAATACTTAGGCCATAAATGATAACCAGGGCTTTTTAAAATTCAGCTTGCTCAATTCGTAACTTATTGTTAGGTTAAGCAAAGCATTCTCGGCCCGGGCAACAGCCATCTCGCTATTTAAAACATCATCCTTAGTTATCATACCGGCCTCATATAAAATTTGGGCGTTCTTTAAATTCAATTGGGCGGTTGACAATGCCTCTTGGGCAGAAATATAGGAAGCCTCCAGTGTCTTCAGGGTTTCGTTTAGCTCATTCATTTTGTTGCGCGTCTCCACCCGGGCTTCTTCATAAGTCAGCTTGGCTTTATCAATATCAATTTTACCGGCTTCAGCAGGCTGGGTAATAGTCCAAGTATATTTTTTCAGCTCGTGGCCTTCTTTTAAAGACCACAAATAGGGGTTTTGGTTGGGATTCATTGCCCTTGCAATTTCAGCCTCCAAGGAAGGTATCTCCAATTTTTCAAAATTTACCGGCGTTGTCAATTGAGGTCTCAACTTTTCATCTTTGCCCATCAGTTTATTCAATGAACGGTAGGCGTTTTCCAAGCCGGCCTGGGCAGCTTCCAAAGCACTCCTGGCATTTTCCAGCTCCGCATTTTTGGCCTGTACCGTTGCTTCGGTGCCCATGCCCACTTGCTTTTGCATCCTGGCTATTTTGCAACCCCGCTCAGCTATTTCCACTGCCAACTTGGCCGTTTCTATTTCATTTTGTTTTTTAATAATATCATAATAGATTTGGGTAACCTGCATCGCTAAAGCATCGCAGGTTATTTCAAAGGTTCTCTTCTGGATGTGCGCCGCGCGATCTGCACCCAGGGCCTGGAAAAGGGAGTTATCATCCATGCCGGGCAAGGTCATATAAGCCTGTTCCGTTTCCACCCATGTTCGTTGCATCATGTAACCATGCAGATCCCAGGCCTTATCCCGGACTTCATTAGCCCGGTCAACATCAAGTTCCGCCTGTTGTATACTGAAACTGTTTTTAAGCGCGTTGTTTATTGCATCTTCCAAGGAAAGCTCTTCACGTACAGGTTCCTGCAAATTCTGTTCTTCTTCAGAAGCGAATGATACCAGGGCGAAACAGAAAATCATAGCAAAAGTAGCCAAAGTAATAACTACGGCCCGCCGCATGCCACCAACCCCTTTGATTGATAAATTATTTACCTATTTAAGTATAATAGTACTTGCCTGGCTAGTCAAGCCAACGCCATCATTACAAAGGGTCCTGTAATGTAAAAACCCGGGCTATAAAAGCCCGGGTTTTCCGTTCAATTAAGTTTAATTACTTAACGAACTTGAAGGTAGCGGTCTTGGTGGCGTCATCCCAATCGAGTTCTCCACCAAAGGCCATTTGAATGCCGCGCAGGGTTGCATAGGTGAAATCATTGATGATTTTACCGCCCTGGTCAACAGCAATTTTGGTGCCATTGATGTAGATGGCGTTTTCGCCCATCGGGAAGGCAACCACTTTGCCGTTCAGTACAAAGTAAGCAGTCTTGGTGACTTCGTCCCAGCTCTTTTGCATGCCGAGCACGTCACACAGTTTGTTTACTTGTACCAGAGTACGACCGTTCACAACGGCTACGCCTTCGTCACCAACTGCGAAGGTAGCAACGATTTCATTTTCGTTAGCGACGGTTGCGTTGGCTACTCTAGCAATTACGCCGGTGTCGTCGTATCTATCAAGATTGTTAGAAACAGAGTCACTGATATAAGTATTTAATGGAAGTTCTTCTTCGTTTGCAATAACTTCTGGGTCAACAAAATAAGCCTTAAGTTCCACATCACCGTTCAGAGCTAGGCGGCCAGTGTCGTAGTTGATGTTGTAAAGCCTGATTTCACTGGCATCAGAGCTTTCTTTTTTAACTTTAATAGCAATGTACTTATCGTCAACTACACTGATGTCACCGTCAAAGTTACCCTCTACTACGTCCAGCTTGGGCTTGCCGTTCAGCTCAATGCCGGAGGGCAGTTCCAATACCAATATGCCGTCTTTTTTCAGTGCTCCGTCACCAGTTTCGGTGATTGTTATGTCGCCGGCTTGTTGGTTCAAAGCTTCAGCAAGAATCGGGGTTTTCTCAGCACTAAGTGTAATGGGAGCAGCTGCCACACCAATGGTTACTTCGCCCAGATCACCGTAGTCGCCATCGATGGTCAGGGTGATGTCGCCGGGTTCAACATCGTTAGGTAAAACAATGTTGAAATTGCTCAAAGTAAATTTTTCTTCGCCACCGTTAAATGACACGTAGAAAGATTTATTGTTATTGTAAAGATCTACATCTTGACTACTACTGCTATTGTTAAATTTAACTGTAGGAACTGCATTAAAAACAAACTCACCTACATTGAGCGTAAACTCCATCGAATCGTCTTTCTTGAATTCAGCATCGCCTTCAGCTTCAATGGTTATTTCAACGTCCAAATCGGTCACTTGGCCACTGTATGCAATGGTGTCGTTGTCTTCCAGCTTATCAACTACCGCCTTGGTGTCGCCAACGGTAGCTACAACCACAGTGGTTCTGCTAATGGTTGAGGTGCTCTTGCCAGCAGTAAGATTGCTACCACTACCATCTGCTTTCGCACTGCTTACACGGATCTCAATTTCGCCAGTCACATCAGGGTCTACGTCAAGCTTTGGTGTGAATACAATATCCCCGGGGAATATTGAAGATGTCTTTGCAGGCTGATAAACGATCTGATCCTTGTCATTGTTTGTAATATTAACTGTTCCTCGATCACCTGTTGCATCCGTAAAGCTTGCTACCTGCCAATTAACCCATTGGTTGGAGCCATTAGTAGTATTATCATTGAATTTTACACCATTGGTCATAATATCGAACACTACTACTTCATCAACTGGAAATACGCCATTTTTGGTTTCGTAAACTTTAATGTCTGCACCTGTCTTATTTTTACCTTTAGTTATACTTTTGGGGGATTTAGCTGACACCATAACTTTTTCGGAACCTGCTACCTTAGCTATGGTAAGGTCATCAGACTCGCTCCATAACACCTTGTCACCCTTAATACCCCAAACTTCAACATTAACATCTATGTTACCAGTAAAATCTGAATCAATATCAATTTTCTTCTTAGCAAAATCAAACACTACGCTTGTTGTACCATTAGCATCCCAATCAGTAATGTTTCCGCCGTAATTATTTCCGCCTCTCACAGTTATACTAGAGGAATCGGATTTAATATACGTAAAAAGTAATCCAGTAAAGCTCACGAATTGACCACTGCCAACATCGCTACTTTTTGGTTTGTCAGTAAATTCTACACCGGATGGTAATGTTAACTTAATCTGAATGTCTTCAGCATCACCATAAGCTTTGGATTTCACAGTAGCAGAGCCTGCATTAACTTCGTCCTCAGCTGTAAGGTAGTTATAGGCACTACTAAACTTTGCATAATCAGTGTCAGCAAATGCGCTCATCGGCATAATTACTGTGAACAAGAACACCAGAGCAACTGCCAATGAAATTGTTCTCTTTGTTTTGGGTTTAAACAAAACCGTTTCCCTCCTTAAAATAATTGTTTCGTCGATTTTTCAATCAACCAAATACAAAAATCTAATGTTGCACATCCCTCCCCCGATTGGTGCAATGTTTGTCCGTGCGCCGTGGCACTTAACTGCCGGGCGCTTTCCTTACCCTTTTTGTATTGTGAGAGCAGGAGTTTTGCAAACTCCTGTTCCCCCTATTTACGGGTAAGACCGACAGGAAAAGCATATTCTACATTCTCCGCCAGTTTTCCTGCCTGTTGATTAAATTTATGCAGTTGTGTATCGACAAGGTTACGCAGTTTATGTTTTACTATTTTGGCTGCCCTCTCCTTGCCATCTGATTAATTAGACACAGTGGTTTCTTAAAAAGTTCCTTGGTTCCATAATTTTTTTTGCAGCTTAAATTTTAACCATTTGAAACGATGGCTTTTTTCAAGTACTATTAAGGAAGGGTAATATCACTATAAATGACTTTCAATATTCTTTAAAAAATTTCGCTCCCATCCGGAACTTTAGGGTAAGAATAATTGTCTAAAAATTAACCGGAGCGAAGTACGGAAGGAATGTCTTTACTTGGACAACACCGTAAAGCTGCTGGTGGATAAATCAAAAAAGGGACACACCGAGGCGTTTGAGCAGTTGGTCAAAATGTACCAAAACAAAGTTTATGCCCTTTGTTATCAATTGACTAACAGCCAATCCGACGCCCAGGATCTTGCCCAGGAGGCTTTTGTCAAAGCTTACCGCTCCCTGTCCGGATTTCGGAATGAAGCGGACTTCGGTACCTGGATACACCGCATCACCGTCAACCTGTGGATAAACACCAAACGGCGCCGGAGGCCGGAGTTGTCGCTGGACGCCACCATAACTACGGATAACGGTGAAGTGTCCTTTGATGTACCCTCGGATGATGAGTCTCCCGAAGATATCATTGAACGCAAAGAGTTTAGCTCTCTGGTTCAAAGGACAATGAATGGGTTATCCGAGGAGCACAGGACCGTTTTAATTTTAAGGGAAATGCATGGCTATAATTATGATGAGATTGCCCAAATTATGAACTGTTCCCTGGGTACGGTAAAATCAAGGATTAACAGGGCGCGGCAGAATTTAAAGAAAATGATTTTAAAAGAGGCCTGGGCCAGGGATATACAATTACCCGGCAAAAAAAAGCATTGAACTGACAGGCGGTGATATATATGCAATGCGACAATCATATAAAGGAAATGATTTCGGCCTGGCTTGACGGCGAATTGGATCAGGCCCAAGCCGAAGCAGTGGAAAGGCACCTGGGCGAATGCACCGCCTGCCGGGAAGACCTGGTAATTTTACAGGAGATTCAGGCAGAATTGCGCGCATGCGCGATGGAAATACCTGCACCCGAGGGGTTTTCTGCTGCGGTGATGAGCCGCATCGCCGAACCGGAAGCAGGTTCACAGAGCTTGACAGCCAGCGGCGGGCACAATAGTAGCAGGGGCAGAGTAGGAAGATGGGCGAGCGCAATGGCCAACTGGAAGCGGGGCATTGCCGCCGCGGCAGCCACTGTCCTTATTGCCTGCGGGAGTTATGCCATGGCCACCTACTCAGGCTTGACCGAGGGAACCCAGCTGGCCGGTATTAACAAAGCCCTGATAGAAAAAACAGAGCCTGGAGATAACGAAACCACCGCACCGGTTCAGGAACCCGGCAATGACACGGAAACTGTTCCCGGCGGTAACAATACCCCCGGTGACCGGGTTGGGGAAGATACCGGCCCTCAAAATAGTAACAGTGAAAATGACCACGATGTGAATACCCCGGATAATCCGTCAACAGGGAACGGGGACAGCGATACACCGCCGGCAAACCAGAATACACCTAACCCGGCCACCGGCACAGAGCAAGATCCTGAGATAGTCGCACTGCTCAGCACGGAAAAACAGAGGCTTATAGAAAGCACCCTGATTAAAACCAGGGTGGAAGAGCCCGAGACGGTCAGGGAGCAGGTAAATTCACTTGCGGGACAGCATAATGCAAACTTGCGCTTGATGGAATCCCGAAACACCGCCGGGGAAAAGTATTTGGCCTATGAGCTTACCGTAGACCAAAGTAACGCCGGCCAATTAATCGCCGGTCTGGAAAGGCTGGGGGCTCTGCAGGTTAAGGATAAAAACAGCAAGGATATCAGCGACCAGTACAATAACCTGGTGGAACAGTATCAATGGCTGGATGCTCAATTAAGGAGCGGCGCCAGTGCTGGAGAACAGGAAAAAACACAACAACGCATGAACGAAATCAAGCAGCAGTTAAAAGACTGGGAAAGCGATACTGGCAAGCATAAAATTGTCATTTGGTTAGAGCAATAAAAGGGAGCGAAATTCGCTCCCTTTTTTACTGTTCTTCACCTGTAAGTTCTTCAATACTCAGGCTGGCTTGTCTCAAAATTGAAGCCAGAGTCCCAGTCGCTAATTCTTTATGAAGCGGCACAATAACGATTCTACTCATCCCGTTACGCACGCCCTTTAATTTTACATGGCTTCCTTTCTGAGCCACTTTAACAAAGCCGAATTGAGATAGCAATTGAACAACTTGAGTACCTGATAGAACTGGTAGCTTAGCCATTGCAAATATTTACCTCAAGGGGTGCAATAATTGGTGTTTGGAAGTTTTCTGGGATTTTCTCATCTTCAAAGTATAATTCTAATGCTTCCTTCAGATTAGTTAAGGCTTCTTCTAATGTCTCACCCTGCGAAGTTACCTCCACTTCAAGGCTCCGGGCCACATACCATTTACCTTCCCTGGCAATGGCAGCAGTGAAACGCCTAATGGCCATCTTTCCAGCCTCCTAAAATTTGTTCTATTGCCTTTAATTATATCACATAATCGCTCGCTACAATAACAATTAAGGGTGGCGTTGCCCTATAGGAGCCGGCACCACCGGAAAGTACACTATTGTGCTTGGGCAGCGGGTCTGTTCAATAATTTTAGCAGCCGGTTCATTACCGCCGCTGTTTCTGCCCGGGTAATGTTTGCCTGCGGTTCAAACTTGTTGCCGGGCCTGCCGGTCAGCAGGCCCGCCCGCCCGGCACTATCCACACTGCTTAGCGCCCAATCGGGTATGCTGACCGCATCATTGTATTGGGGAGCGGGTTTTGTTTCATCCCAGCCCATATTCAAAGCCTGGGCCAACCGGATAAACATAACGGCAGCTTCCGCCCTGGTGAGCAGTGCCCGGGGGCGGAATGTGTCATCTTCATAACCTGTAATCAGTCCCCGGGAACTGGCCAGGTACACCGAGGACCTGGCCCAGCTGGGTATATCGTCATCATCTTTAAAGCCTTGCCGGGGTACGGTATTGTTTTGCCCCCCCAGCAACCGGGCCAGCATCACGGTAAACTCGGCCCTTGATATGGGTTGCCCGGGCCGGAAAGTATCACCGGCATAGCCGGCAATTAATCCCCGTGAAACCAGGCTCAGCACATCGGTCTCGGCCCAGTGCCCGTCCAGGTCTTCAAAGACCTTACCCTGGTTGTTGGGCAGTTTTACACTTATTCCCGTAACTGCGCCACTTGCTTCATCCACAGCCACAAGCTGCACACCGCCCCCGTGGGGGTAATATACCGGGTAATAGAATTCCCCGCCGGTCAACTGTACGGGCTCGGATCTACCGTCGGCATACCAGGCCGTAAGCTTGGTGGCCGGCGTCTTTCCCTTAATTATGGTGAACTCCTCAAAGGGTATGGTGGAGTCAACGGACAGGGACAAATTGCTGTTTTCAACATAGCTGCTGGCCGCTGCCGATACCAGTATCTGCTTGTTATTCTGCCCCCGCAGGGAAACCAGTGCAACCTCTTCCCCGGAACGCAAATCCCCGGCATGTACCGGGTAACCGTTTTTGGTTACTGATGTTTTGGAGCTGATAATATACTCCTTGCCGGATGTGGTGCTTAACCGGCTGTTTTGCCGGTCCCAGGACTCAATAACTTCCTGGCCCTGAAAACCGGTTTCGGCAATATCCACCCTGAATAGCGTGTTGGTGCCGGTATCTATAATTAAACGCACCCACTGGCCCGGCGCCAAAAGTGAAGTGTCCGAGGCCAGGCCCCAGCGGTAGACCTGGGTTTTGGGTGTAAATTTATACTCCCGGTTCACCTGGTTGTTGTCGGTAATATATAGGGTATTCTGGCCTGCAAAAAACACTTTCCCGTATACCCAGGTGGTGTAAACCGTAAGGCCCAGCAGCTGGTTGGTACCCGGGTTGACGGTGCCCATAACCAGGTCGCCTGGTCGCAATGCCTGCATTGATGATTCCCGGTTATTCCGGAGCATTTTAACACCGGGCAGTACCTGGTATTCCCCACCGGAAGTTAATGTAATTTTTCCGCCGTTTACGTCCACCGCTGCAATGCCGCCCACAACAATGTGGCGATCCAGCGCCATGTAATAAACGGTTTGGTCCTGGTCCATTATCAGGCGCACGGGCATTCCGGGCACAATATTTTCCACATCGCTGGACACCGGGGCACCGAAGGGCAGTGCCTCGGGATCACCTTCAACAATGGTGTCATTTAGCATAATGGCGAGATTGGGGTCGATCTTCAGCTTGTCATTATTTAATAGCTCCAGTTCCCGGTTATCAAGATCGAGGCTTTTAATAATCCCTTCCTGCTCGTGGCTTGTGGCTTGTACCCGCCATAACCTTTGGCTGGTGGGATTAACCGAGGCTTCAATACCAGCACCGGGTGGTATGCCCGTTGCTCCGGATAGTTTCATGCCATTGAGTTCAATGGTGTTTTTGGGATGCTCATCAATATAATACCCACCTTCCCGGTATTGTCGATTAATCCTGACCAGCAGCGTGCCCTCCTCTGAGGTGAGCACCTTGATACCCGGTACCTGCAGGTTCCGGCTGACTGCCAGCGCCGCCGGGTTAACGGACGGCCCGGCCAGGTAAAGGTCGGCACCGGGCAGCACAACTCCGGAAACGATTTCTCCGTTCAGGATGGTTTTTAAATTTTCGGGCCTGTCCACAGTAGTTCCATCAGCCAGGGTCAATTTGTCCTGTGCAACACCTGTTACCGTGCTTTGCACGGGTGGCTGCCCGTATACCAGGGCAAAATCCTGTTTCACCATGTTTAAAACCGCAGAGGCATTTGTATCCACGGAGGTACCGTACACTTCAATTTTATACTTACCGGGAGCAGGTTTTTCAATGACCACCTGCTCAACGTTATTTATGTTATCCTGCAGCCCGCGACCGTCGCGGTCATTACCCAGGTATTTTTTACCCCCGGGGCCTGTTACCACCAGATCCAAGTTATTAACCAGTGCAGTTTTGGCCGCCGGGGATGCCGGAGGATCTGTCCAGGCCAGGGTAACCTTAAAAGGTGCCTTGGAGTCTGTCACTTCAAATTCCCAAGCCAGCGTTTCCCCTTCGGCAACGCCCTTTTGCTCATCAACTAGATAGAAAAGGTCTTGTTCCAGAGCCAATATTGTTCCGGTCATGTCCAGCAAACCAAAACCGGTTTTGTAGAGATCACCCTCCAGGGAACGGGCACCGTTGATGAGCACTGCTTTGAACAGAGCCGCCGATGGTTTTTCAATACCGGTGGTATGGCGCTGTAAATACTCGGCCAGCAGGGCGGCCGATCCCCCAGTTACCGCGGTGGCCATACTGGTGCCCTGCATTCTGGTGTAATGGGTTTGACCGGGCCAATTGCTTTCCACCAGGCTGGAGCAAGCAGATATAATTGAAGTTCCCGGAGCCACCAGTTCAGGCTTGATTCTACCGTCACCGGCGGGACCGCTGCTGGAGAAGCCGGCCACCTGGAAGGTGTTGCCCTTGTCATTATCAAATGCCGGCCTGGGACTGCGGGAAGCGCCCACCACCAGCGCGTTTTTACTGTTGGCCTCGGTGGTCAGGGTACCGACATCCGGCCCGAAATTCCCCGCCCCGAATATGGGCAGAAAGTCAACCTGCCCGCGCACAAACCGGTCTATTTGGGCCGAGGTGCTGGTATATCTATTGTTTTTTCTCCCCCAGCCATTAACATGGATGCGCACGCCGGCTTCATAGGCGGGCATAAAAAGCCTTTGCAAATCCAGGGGGGGTGATATATTGCCGTTGGCGTCCACTATACCCTGAAAATATATACTTGCCTCCGGTGCTATGCCCGCGTATTTACCACCGGAAGCCGCGCCGCTGCCGGCAATGGTGCCCGCCATGTGGGTACCGTGACCGATTTTGTCGGCGGGGACACCGGTACCGGCCAGTGAGTTGATCATCAACACCCGGGGTTGTTTACCGGGATCATTGCTTAAATCGGGATGTAAATTACCCATTTTACCGGTGTCCAGGCCGCTGTCGGCCAGCCCGATAATTAAATTTTTACCCGTGAGGCCGCCCGGTGTAATGAAATCCGGTACTGCCAGCGGCGCGGCCCCGGTGATATCCCCGGCCCGGTCATTTAAAAATTCCGGCTGGTGATATTCTTCCACATATAGTACCCGTGGGGATGCGGTTAATTGTTCAAGGTTAGTAACGGGCAGTTTTATCCGCAGGTAAACGTCTGGTGTGGCAGCGCCATCTATAACCGCACCGCCGGACTGTTCCACCAGTTTAACTATGTCCAGTTTATCTTCCCCTTTGACCAGGGTAACCATTAATTCTATTTGTTCGCCGGCCGGCGGGTGTGTTCCACCGGCTGCCTCTCTGTCACCGTTGTTTTTTAATTCTCCAGTTATCTTCTCCTGGGGCTGGTATGTATTGATTTCCTTAACGTATGGCAGTTCCTTTAACCTGTTTATATTTTCAGGTTCAGTGCGCACCAGGATGGCATTACCTTCAAGCCGCCCCATCCAGTCAACCTTTTCAGCCAATTCATCCCTTTCACTGCTTGTCAGCGGGCGGCCCATTTGAATGCTGTATAGTTCCAGTGTTTCATCAACAACCCCACCGGTTTTTTCCGCCTCACCCGAATCCGGGCTCACACCGGATGGCCAGATGATTAGTACAACAGCCACCAGTGACAACGCCAGAAAAACCACTACCCTATTGGAACTCACTAAAAACCCCCTTCCAGACACCAAGGAAATTCTCCATAAGGAGTATATTATGTTGACTTTAGCCATAAATCACTATGTCTGTCATTTTCGACAGACATAGTGTAAAACCTCTTATTTGAAGTAATTAATATTTAACAATATTAACTAATTAAAAGGGAATTACCAATATATTCACAGGTAAATAAGAACCCCCCGGGGGAATGAATTGCAGCACTTTGCGCTCCCCTGGTTCGATAATACCCAGCAGGGCAGCTTCTTCCTTGGTCTTCATGATACCGCTTTCGGGAATATAAAAGGGTTCTCCGTCCCAACTGCCGGCCCCGGCAAAGGTACCTCCCCGGGGGTTCAGCAACAAACCAACTCTGTACCGGGACTCAATGGTAATACTGTAAACCACTCCGTAGTTGCCCACGTTTCTGGTATAAACCACATTTCGGCCACTGGTTAAGTCCTTGCCGTAAAGAAAGGTATCATCCTTTCCGTCGGCGATGATAAGTCTCGAGGGTTGGTTATCAGTTACGCGTACCGTCATGTTGCGGCTGGGCAATTGAAAGGTGCCTCTGGTATGGGTTTCCTCCCGGGGCAGCATAATTAGTTCATCATAATCATTTATGGGATCCTGTTTTCCCACCGCAACAACTGCAAAGGTGACAGGGTTATCCGAATGGACGTCGAAAATGCCATGCACAGTCTGGCCGGGCCTTAATGGATTTTTGGCGTCCTTGTTTAATATAACTTTTTCCCCCGGCTGCAGTTCCAGGGTATACGCCCGGGAGGGGTCAAATCCCAGGAAATTGTAGGCGGCCAAACGGCCTACGCCCATGGGGTCCGCAGGCCCCGCCACGCCATGCCGCTTCACCTGAACCGTAGCGGGTTCGGAACCGTTGTTAATGGCCAGCAAATAAACGCTTTTGTCCTGGTTTGTGCCGTTGGCGTGATGGTATAGAATGCGGTTGTCGCCCACAACCTCGTCTTTGTATAATATACCGTCCCTTTTAAAGGTCTCGGGATTGTCACTAAGTAAGAAGCTCTCTCTGGTCTGGGTAACCACCCGGTTCAGTGTATTGAGGCTCAGCACGGGTATCCCTGAAACATCGATGTTTTTACCCAGCACGGGATTGTGCAAGTAATAGGTCAATTGGTCCATGAGCTCTTCTTCGGTGATTTTTATATTCCGGACAAACGGTTCACTCCATGCACCACGGCTGTCCTTTACCGTGAGGGAAACTTGGTATTCTCCCGGCGCGAAATATGCGTTTTCCCTGCCTTCCCACTTTCTTTCGATAATTTCATCGCCGTCGGGGTCATAGCTGGTGTCTTCATATTCTATAGTTTCGCCCTGGGCATATGTTTCCCGGGACAGCTTGAACATGGCCACAGGAGGCTGGTTGGGTGGCGGTAGTTTTTTGATGCGAATTTCCTTGCTGTTTGTGTTGTAGTCAACTTGATAATTCATGTTCTGAGCCAAAAATCGCAGCGGCACCAGAGTGTTGCCATCCTGTATGATTGTGGTAACATCAAAGGCGCCCGGGGTAGCGCTATGGTAGGCTTTATTGTTACGGGTGTCAATTCGCATTGTATGCCCATCTTCCAGTTTCAGGTTAATAACTCCCGTGTATTGTTCCCACGTGGCCCTTAATCCGAAAATGTCCGAGATTGCCCGCAGGGGCACCAGCGTAACCCCTTCATGAACAGTTGGCGCCACTGGCATTATGTGGGCTTTTTCATCAACGTAGTACTTGGTTTGCCCCAGTGTCATTATCACACTGCCGGCATCCGGGTTGGCCCGGGCCATGCCGGGATAAACCAGGCACAATACGAAAACCATAATAAATACCCGGCTTAACCACTTTTTTACTACAATCACAGCGATACCTCCATAAGGACAATGATATTAAACTGATCAGACTCCTCTTTTGTTTTAGACGAACTAATCAAGTTTTTGTTCCTGCAAATTTTTCCTTTGGTTTAGTTTAAACAAAAAAATTGAGCTGTCCCATCGAACAGCCCGGTATAAACCTTGTTTAATATTTCCTCCATTTTCACCGGCAAGTTTCGGTAAGAATAAAATGTAATACACCAAAGGGATACATACAAACATGTTTGGTGAAAATACATGGTTCACTTTAACCTGCATAGTGGTTTGCCTTCACAGCTTTGCGAAGAGGACTTCTTTTCTGCTGCGGATTAAGCACATGCAGCATAGATAAGGCCCGTCCCGTACCTATAGCCACACAGGACAGGGGATCTTCGGCAATGATCACATTGAGCCCGGTTTCACGGGCAATCAATGTATCGATGTCCTGCAATAAAGCCCCGCCACCGGTGAGGACAATGCCCTTGTCTATGATATCCGAGGCCAGCTCCGGGGGTGTTTCCTCCAGAACTTCTTTAACGGTATTGACTATCAAAGACAGGTTTTCGCTAATGGCATGATATATTTGCCAGCTGTTTACCGTTATTTCCTTGGGAAGACCGTCCAGCAAATTCCGGCCCCTGACCTGCATTTCCACGATTGGCTTGTCTTCGGGGCAGGCGTTGGCAATTTCCACTTTGATTTCTTCCCCGGTACGCTCGCCAATGGCCAGGTTGAATTCCTTGCGTATGTATTTGACAATGGCCTCATCAAATTTATCGCCGCCCACCCTGACGGCGCGGCTGGCGACAATGCCGCCCAGGGAAAGAACGGCCACATCGGTGGTGCCCCCCCCTATATCAACCACCATGGTGCCCCCGGGCTGCGATATGTCCAGCCCGGCCCCCAGGGCTGCAGCCAGCGGCTCTTCAATTACGAAGGATTGCCTGGCACCCGCCTGAATGGTGGCTTCCCTTACGGCCCGCTCCTCCACCCCGGTTACGCCGGAGGGTATGCATACCATGACCCGGGGTTTGAATAATACTTTATTGCCATTGACTCTACCGATAAAATAGCGCAGCATTTTTTCGGTAACGTCATAGTCGGCAATTACACCGTCGCGCAGCGGCCGGATGGCCACTATGTTGCCGGGGGTACGGCCCAGCATACGCCTGGCTTTTGATCCCACCGCTATCACTTTGCCCGAGGATTTGTCTATGGCCACCACCGACGGTTCTTTAAGCACTATACCTTTACCTTTAACGTATACGTATATATTGGCTGTGCCCAGATCAATACCAATATCGGCACCCAAATGGAGCATCTGAACTTGTCCCCTTTCCGAATGACAAACAACAAGCCGCCCGGCATGTTTCACTGCGTAAGGCAGCATCCACCCAGCTTTAATGCAACAATTACCAATTTTGTTTAATTGGCGGGCGTTGCTTTATCGATTATACAGGGCTGCCCAATTTGTTTTGCAGTGAAATCAGCTATTTACTTACACAGACAGCTATTCGTAAGTGTATTTCTACCTGTTGGGACAAATTCCTCCAAGATATGCTAGTTTTGTTCCAAATCCGGCCGGTATTTTTTTCTGGTGGCCTCTCCGCCGCGCAAGTGCCTCTCGGACTTATTATAATCCAGTACCTTTTTTACCTGCTTAGCCAGTTCTTTATTTAATGAGGGAAGCCTTTCGGTCATATCTTTATGCACGGTGCTTTTACTAACGCCAAAAACTTGTGCCGCCTGGCGGACCGTGGCCTGTGTCTCCAGTATGTAGGTACAAATTTCCAGAACCCGCTTTTGGATGTATTCCTGCATTGCTTTACCTCCCCGGGCATTTAGTACATTATATGCAGGAGGAGGTTAGAAATGCTCTTACCGGCGGAACACTTTATATACATGATTGTAAAATTTTTGGAATAATGAAGCGGTGCGGGTTGCCGCCCATCAACCACCGCTTTAACCAGCGCCTGTGTTTTTCCAGCGCGTTTTGCTCCCGTAATCTTTTCCCAAAGGGCCACATAACCTATCCCCCTTTAAAGATTAGTGGTGGATGTAAAGCGGTGCCAGGTTTTCAAAATACTTGACACCGGGGGTTGTTGGACAGTTTTATTATGGCCCGTTGTTTATTTTTCATGCTTCCATTTTTCAGTTAATATTCGCTTTCAGTTATTATTGTTGATATTATTAATCTGAACCCCCGTATAGTAATGATTAATTATCTGTTTGTAATCGTAGCCGTGTTCAGCCAGCCCTTTGGCCCCGTACTGGCACATACCCACACCATGGCCGTAGCCGGTGGTGGCAAAGATAATTTGGCCGTCCCTGTACTGCCAGGTGAAATTCGTGGAGCGCAGGCCCAATTTCTGGCGCATTTCCGAAGCGGTCACATGCCGGTCACCAACCAGTAAAGTCTTGGGCCTACCGGTGGCTGTGCTTTCCACCACCTTGATAAGTTGAGCCTGGCCGGTGGAGACCGGAACCGGTTGCAGATCCACGCCCAGTGCACCGGCCACCTTCTCCAGGGGCAGGGCCACCCGGCGAACCGGTTCGGGATCCGCTTCATAGGGGCAGGCCACTCCCTTCAGGTAGGGCACGGCAAATTTCCACACGTCCTCCGCGTTTTCGGTATGCCCGCCGCAGGCGGCGTGAAACACCGGGTCAATGGGCTGCCCCTGGTGGGTGATAATCTCCCCGGCGGTATCATCCACGGCCATGCGAATTTTATAGTAATACTGGTAATACTTTAACTTCCCCCAGCGTTCCTTCATGGCTTCCCTGGTCAACCAGCCCTGGGCATGGCTGGGGTTGTCGCATGTATCGGCACCCTCGTGGCAACTGTTCACCACCCCGCCGGCCACCATACGTTTGACGACGTAGGTGCGGGCCGCCACGGCCTGGGCCTTTAATGCTTCAGCGGGGAATAACGCGGGCATTTCGGCCGCCACCACCCCCGTCACATAATCCTCCAGCGATATTAGCTCCACGGTGTCTGTATCATGCCTGTACAGTCGTACAATGGTGCCCTCTTCCTGCACCTTGGGCTCGGTCATTCGCTGCACCACCCAGGGCACCCCCAGAGCCAGCAGCAGTGCCAATATCAATGTAATTATAAATATTTTGCGCATGCGCCTTCACCCTTTAGGAAGCAGGGAGACGGTTCTCTTGCTTCCGTAATTATTACCATAGTGGCG
This sequence comes from Desulfallas thermosapovorans DSM 6562, assembly GCF_008124625.1. NCBI lineage: Bacteria > Bacillati > Bacillota > Clostridia > Eubacteriales > Desulfallaceae > Desulfallas > Desulfallas thermosapovorans. Next base: position 168,333 of record NZ_VNHM01000004.1, on the reverse strand, counting down.
ATTCATTTGCCCATAAAGACTGCCGCTATACTTTTACCGATATAGAGCAGTATATGAGCTTATATAGGTAATTATTACCTAAAGGGATCCGGGTTAAACTTATTCTGCCGCAGAGGTGGGGGTGCGGGAGACGGGGGAGCACGGGGGCGTTGCTGCTGCCGAGGGAGCACGGGGACGGTTCTTTTGCTTCCCCTTGCTCCCCTTGCTTCCTCATGCCCATATGGCAGCGCCCAGGTTGCGTAATTTGTCCATGAGGTGTTCATAGCCACGCTGGATATGGTGGACGTTGCTCACCTCGGTGACTCCCTCGGCACATAAACCGGCCAGCACCAGGGCCGCTCCGGCCCGGAGGTCGGTGGCCTTGACCGGGGCACCGCTCAAATGAACCGGCCCCTGGATGACTGCGTTACGTCCCACCGTTTTGATCCGGGCCCCCATGCGCCTTAACTCGCTGACGTGCATAAAACGGTTTTCAAAGACCGTTTCGGTGATAATTGCAGTGCCGCGCGCGCGGGTCAAAAGGGCCATCATCTGGGGCTGCATGTCAGTGGGAAATCCGGGGTAAGGCATGGTTTTTACATCCACCGCAGTGTATTCTTGCTGCCCGATAACCCTAAGGCCGTCGTTCTCCTCATATACCGTTACGCCCATTTCCAGCAGCTTGGCCAGCACAGGTTTAACGTGGTTAGCAATGACATTCTCCACCAGGACATTTCCGCCGGTGATGGCCCCGGCCACCAGGTAGGTGCCCGCCTCGATGCGATCCGGTATTACCGTATGGGTTACCCCGTGCAGCTCTTTAACCCCGGTGATTTTAATCACTTTGGTGCCCGCCCCTTTAATTTTGGCCCCCATGGCACAGAGAAAGTTGGCCAGGTCCACCACTTCCGGCTCCTCGGCGGCGTTTTCGATCAGTGTTTGGCCCCGGGCCAGCACGGCGGCCATAATGATGTTTTCGGTGGCCCCCACGCTGGGAAAGTCCAGGTAAATACGGTTGCCCCGGAGTCCACCCTTTTCGGCCCTGGCCCGGATGCTGCCGTAACCGTGTTCTATGCGGGCACCCAGCATTTGCAAGCCTTTAAGATGCAGGTCGACGGGCCGGCTGCCGATGGCGCAACCGCCGGGCAGCGATATGGCCGCCAGGCCCGCGCGGGCCAAAAGCGGCCCCATCACCAAAAATGAGGCCCGCATTTGGCGTACAAATTCATAGGGTGCCTCGGTGCTGGGTTTTTCCGGCGGGTGGATCACCAGGGTTGTACCCTTTCGCTCCACCCGGGCGCCCAGGTGCTGCAACACCAGGCAAATGGTATGAACGTCCGCCAGGCCGGGTATATCCTCCAGGGTACACGGGGATGTGGGCAGCAGGCAGGCCGCGATAATGGGCAGCACGGCGTTTTTCGAGCCACTGACGCGCACTTTGCCGTGTAAAGGCCTGCCGCCCCTGATAAATAACTTTTCCACCGTATCCCTCCGTTGCAGTTGATTGATGTTACCTATTGTTACCAGTTTGCCTGTGGTGCATACCAGCGTTAATTACCAGTTATCCCGTGGGATAGGACATTCAGATTGAACAGCGTAAATAGATATTGCTGGGTAAGAAAAGGCATAATATAATACATGTAAGAATATCTTAATGAGGGTGGTAAGATGGAATGGCCCGGAAGCCGCTGTCATCGAAATGGTTCTGGAATCAAAGTTGGAGCTTTGCCTTTCGGCTCAGATATTAAGCGAATTTTACAGGGTGACTCAATATCCAAAATTCCGTTTTTCCAATGATGAAGTTGATGGTTTTATTGGAAGGCTTTTGCCTGTAATTACCTTTATAACTCCTACTGAAAAAATTGATATCGTTATTGCTGACCCTGACGATAACAAAATAATTGAATGTGCTGTTGCCAGCGGATCGAGTTATATAATTTCAGGCGATAAACATTTATTAAAGTTAGGTGAGTACAAGGGGATAGCTATAATTAAAGCGCCTGATTTTTTGCAATTGATTATAAATGATAAGATTTTGCAGGAAATTCCATAAAATATTTTTTCGAGTAAATGTAGCAAAGGGTTTCTTAACCCACCGGCACAGCAAACATGCCGGGCAAACACAAAAGGAAGCAAGGGAACCGTCCCCCTGCTTCCTTTTAAGTTTGAGTTAAAGTTTAAGCCTGGCCCGCCGCCTTGAGGCGGTTGAGGGCCCTTTTCAGAGCGGCTTCGGCTCGGACCACGTCGATGTCCGAACCGCCGGACGCCAGGCGTTGTTCGGCACGTTCCTTGGCGGCCTGGGCACGCTGAACGTCGATTTGGTCCTCCCGCTCGGCAGCATTGGCCAAAACGGTTACTCTGCTGTTACGCACCTCGGCAAAGCCGCCGCTGACGGCTATTTTTAATGTTTTTCCCTCATGCTGCACACGAACCAGGCCGGTTTTCAGGGAGGTGACCAGCGGGGCGTGCTCGGGTAAGATACCCAATTCACCCTCGGTGCCGGGCAGAACCACGAACCGGATATCCTGGCTGTATGTCTTTTTCTCGGGTGTAACAACTTCCAACCGTTGCAGTTTTTCTTCCGCCATGCTTATGCACCTTCTCCTGCCAGACGTTTGGCCTTGGCTACTGCCTCCTCAATGGTGCCTACCATGTAGAACGCATCCTCAGGCAGCTCATCGTGTTTACCATCCAAGATTTCCTGGAATCCACGGATACTGTCTTTCAGTGATACATACGCACCGGGATAACCTGTAAATGTTTCCGCCACGTGGAAGGGCTGGGAGAGGAAACGCTGCAGCTTCCTGGCCCGGGCCACAATTAATTTGTCATCATCCGATAATTCTTCCATACCAAGGATGGCGATGATGTCCTGCAGCTCTTTGTAACGCTGCAAAACAGATTGCACGCCCCGGGCTGTTTCATAGTGTTCCTGCCCGACGACGTTGGGGTCCAAAATCCTTGATGTGGAGTCCAGCGGGTCCACAGCCGGGTAAATACCAAGCTCGGCAATCTGACGGGACAACACAACGGTGGCGTCCAGGTGAGCAAAGGTTGTTGCCGGCGCGGGGTCAGTCAAGTCGTCAGCGGGCACGTAAACGGCCTGCACCGAGGTAACTGAACCTTGCTTGGTTGAGGTAATCCGCTCCTGCATCTGACCCATCTCAGTGGCCAGCGTGGGCTGGTAACCCACGGCGGAGGGCATCCGGCCCAAGAGAGCCGAAACCTCGGAACCGGCCTGGGTGAAACGGAAAATGTTATCGATGAACAGCAATGTGTCGGCACCCAGTTCATCCCTGAAGAACTCAGCCATGCACAGGCCGGTCAGGGCAACCCGGAGACGCACTCCGGGGGGTTCGTTCATCTGGCCGAACACCATAGTGGTTTTGGGCATAACGCCCGATTCGGTCATTTCATGGTAAAGGTCGTTACCTTCACGGGTACGCTCACCCACACCGGCGAAAACCGAGATACCACCGTGCTGCTTGGCGATGTTGTTGATGAGCTCCATAACGATAACGGTTTTGCCCACACCGGCACCACCGAACATACCGACCTTACCACCCTTGAGGAATGGTACCATCAGGTCGATAACCTTGATACCGGTTTCCAGCTGTTCCGTTGAAGTGGATTGGTCCACCAGCTTGGGAGCCGGGCGGTGAATGGGGTATTCATGATCACTCTTGATTTCACCTTTACCGTCAATGGGATTACCCAGCACGTCCACCATACGTCCAAGCACCGGCTCACCCACGGGCACGCTGATGGGTTTGCCCAGGTCTACCGCTTTCATGCCACGTACCAGGCCGTCCGTGGTGGACATGGCTACGGTACGTACTATGTTGTTGCCCAGGTGCTGGGCAACCTCCAGGGTAAGGTCTATTTTTCTGCCGAATGCATCTTCTTTCTCGCTGGTTATTTTAACAGCGTTATAAATATCAGGTACCTGGCCGGGTGGGAAACGAATGTCCACCACCACGCCAATGACCTGTACTACTTCACCTACGTTAGCCATTAACTATTCCGTACCTCCTTTGCCTTCAATTGTCGGAACATAATCAATTGGAGACATTCATCAGTTGGGGTATTCCCTTTCTCATACCGGCTACCGTACGGAACCCCCGCCCCGCTTACTCAAGAGCGGCAGCGCCGCTGACAATCTCGGTAATTTCCGTGGTAATGGCGGCCTGACGGGCACGGTTCATAGAAAGTGTCAGCCTTTCAATCATGTCCGCAGCATTCTTGGTGGCATTATCCATAGCCGTCATCTGGGCGCTGTAGAAACCGGCGTTGGTTTCCAACAGGGCCTGAAAGATCGAGTTTTGAATATACATGGGCAGTATTTGGCCCATGATGGTTTCCGCATCGGGTTCGAATATATAATTCACTTTCTTTTCGCCGGCCTCACCTTCCGGAGGTTCAACAGGCAAGATCTTCTGTACCACGGGTTTTTGTACCAGCACGTTTACAAACTGGCTGTATATCAAATAAACTTCATCATATTCTTCGGCTGTGTATTTGTCTATGACAAAGTTGGCCACTCTAATGGTCAGGTCAAGGTTGGCATCGCCGATACCGACATATTGCTGTGCAATGTTGTAGCCACGGTTGCGATAGTAATCCCTACCCTTGCGACCAATAGTTATAATATCAGCGTTCTGGTGCTTTTTCATCTCCTGAACGCTCGCTTTGATGACGTTGGCGTTAAAGCCTCCGCACAGGCCGCGGTCCGCAGTCACTATTACATATGCTACCTTTTGCGGCTCGCGTACGGCAAGCAGCGGGTGCTTCATCCCCACGGATGCAGACCCGACCCTGCCCAGCACATCCCGCACCCGCCGTGCGAAGGGCCTGGCAGCCAGCACATTCTCCTGGGCACGCCGCATTTTGGCCGCGGCCACCGCCTTCATGGCCTTGGTAATTTTCTGGGTGCTGCTGATACTCTTAATACGACGCCGCAGGTCGCGCAAACTAGCCATCTAGTGTATCACCACCTCGCTATATCATTCGCCGGGCGCTTTATTTAACAAAACTGTCCTTAAATTCCTTAATGGCAGCCATGAGCTTTTGTTCGATATCCTTGGTGATTTCCTTTTTCTCGCTTAATTCCTGGCGCACATCGGCTTTATTGCTCTTGATAAATTTGAGCAGTCCCGCCTCGAAGGGGAGTACCTTCTCCACCGGCAGGTCGTCCAGGAAGCCCTTGGCACCGGCGAAAATGGAGATGACCTGGTCTTCAACGTCCATGGGTACATACTGGTCCTGTTTGAGCAGTTCCACCATGCGCTGACCACGGGTCAAACGGGCCTGGGTGGATTTATCCAGGTCGGAACCAAACTGGGCAAAGGCCGCCAGTTCACGGTACTGGGCCAGGTCCAAACGCAAAGTACCGGCCACCTGTTTCATAGCTTTAATCTGGGCCGCGCCACCCACCCGGGATACCGAGATACCCACGTTAACAGCGGGACGTATACCGGCATAGAACAGGTCGGGCTCCAGGTAAATCTGACCGTCGGTAATGGAGATAACGTTCGTGGGAATGTAGGCCGAAACGTCACCGGCCTGGGTTTCAATAATGGGCAGCGCCGTCATGGAACCAGCACCCCGTTCATCACTGAGCTTACAGGCACGTTCCAGCAAGCGGGAGTGCAGGTTGAAAACGTCACCCGGGTAAGCTTCCCGTCCGGGAGGACGGCGCAACAGCAGGGAAAGTTCGCGGTAAGCGGCCGCTTGCTTGCTCAGGTCATCGTATACGATCAGCACGTGCTTGCCCTGTTCCATAAACTCTTCGCCGATGGCGGCACCGGCAAAGGGAGCGATATACAGAAGCGGTGCCGGTTCGGAAGCGGTGGCGGATACGATGATACTGTATTCCATGGCCCCGGTGTCCTTAAGTTTTTGGTGCACGTTGGCCACGGTGGAGTTCTTTTGACCCACCGCCACGTAGATGCAAATAACGTCTTTACCCTTTTGGTTGATGATGGCGTCCACCGCAATGGCGGTTTTACCGGTTTGGCGGTCGCCCAGGATCAATTCCCGCTGGCCGCGGCCGATGGGAATCATGGAGTCAATGGCTTTAAGGCCGGTTTGTAGAGGCTCGTGCACCGATTTCCGTTCAATAACACCGGGAGCAATACGCTCAATCGGGCGGAATTTATCAGTGTTGATGGGTCCCATACCGTCCAGGGGTTGGCCCAGCGGGTTAACCACGCGGCCAATCATGGCGTCACCTACGGGCACGGATATAATCCGGCCGGTACGTTTAACAGTGTCGCCCTCTTTAATGTGGGTGTAGGGTCCCATAAGCACGCAGCCGATATTGTCCTCTTCCAGGTTCAGGGCCATACCCATTGTGCCGCCGGGGAATTCCAGCAGCTCGCTGGCCATACATTCTTCCAGTCCGTAGACCCTGGCAATACCGTCACCCACCTGGATGACCGTGCCAACGTCACTGACCTCAATTTCGGCTTTATATTTCTCGATTTGCTGCCGAATGATCGAGCTGATCTCTTCAGGTCGCAAATTCATCTACTGTTTCACCCCTATCCACTATTAACTTATTTGTCTGAGGTGCTCGCGCAGGGTTTGCAAGCGGGTACGCACGCTGCCGTCGATGACCTTGTCACCGACGCGAACCACCAATCCGCCCAGCAATTCTTTATCCACATTATAGCTGAGCTTAACCTTCTTACCGGTGGACTTGGCCAAAACCGCAGCCAGTTTTTTCTTCTCCTCTTTGGTCAGTTCCACCGCCGATGTTACCTGAACATCACTGATATTGCGGGCCTTATTGGCCAAACCGGTAAAATATGCGGTTATATCGGCAATGTATACCTCCCGCTGGCGATCCACAACAAGACCAAGGAAATCCATGGCAATACCGGATATATGATCTTTAAAGAGGCCATTTAGCACTTCTTTTTTTTCAGCAGCGGTAATCCGGGGATGGAACAGCACCTTTTTCAGCTGTTCAGATCCCTCAATCACTTCCACTACGGACTTTAATTCAGCTTCCAACTGGTCAACCAATTTCTCTTTCAGCGCAATTTCATAAAGTGCCTCGGCATAACGCCCAGCTACAGCCCCTTTTAGCATGGCAGATCCCCTGCCTCTTTGATAAACTCATCAATCATGCCGCGCTGCACATCGGCAGTAATTTTTTCACTGACAACTTTGCTGGCCACCAGTATGGATAATGTAGCCACCTGGTCGCGCAATTCTGCAACAGCTTTCTCCTTCTCCCTGTTAATATCCTGCAAGGCGGATTCCTTGATGCGGGCGGATTCAGCCTTGGCGGATTCGATAATCTCCTGGGCTTGCACTTCAGCAGCTCTGGTCGCCTTCTGGACAATTTCCTGGGCTTCGGCTTTAGCTTTGTTTAATTCGTCCAGATACTGCTGGCGCAGTGCTTCGGCCTGTTTTCTTTCTTCTTCGGCCGCCGTCACACTGTTGGCGATATAGTTTTGCCGCTCTTCGAGGATTCTGACTATGTGCGGGTATACTACAACACGCAGGAAAATTAATAACATAATAAAGTTAAAAACCTGTGCCACCAGTGTATTGTTCAAGCCCAGAGCATTTATAACACCATCCACAACTTACCCTCCTTCCTTTAGGGCGTGGACAAAAGGAAGGCGATAGCGGGTTTGGCCCGCTACACCGCCTTTCGCCACATAATTCCTTGCGAGAAAGAACTAACCCATTCTACCCATTAAAATAAATGCGATAACAACGGCGATAATGGGCAGTGCCTCGATCAGACCTACGGAAATGAACATCATGGTCATCAGGTTACCCCTGAGTTCGGGTTGGCGGGCGATACCCTCCACAGTTCTACCGGTAACCAAACCGTTACCAATACCAGCGCCAATGGCTGCCAGGCCCACGGCCAGAGCAGTACCGATTGCAGCAGCAGCTGCTAATTCCATATTTTTCCCCTCCTTTCTCCTCAAAATTTAAACATAAATTATGGTGGCATATCTCTGTATATATGGTGAGATATAAACTGGTTACCGTAAAAAGCGTTAATGTTGATCAGTGGTCGCCTGTGAAATATAGGCTATGGTCAACATGGTAAAGATAAATGCCTGGACGAAACCGACAAAGATACTGAATGACAACCATACGACCGATGCGACGAAACCGCCGAAAATAGTGGCAGTCAGGGGGATTAACCCTAAAAGCACCGCGATAAGGACCTCACCGGCATATATGTTGCCATAAATACGAAAGCCCAGTGTCAGAGGCTTGGACAATTCCTCGACAATGACCAGTGGCAGGAAGAATACAAAGGGCTCTATGAAGTGCTTGAAGAACTTAAGTTTTTTGTAATAAAGACCTAAAATCTGTACCAAAATGAATACTGAAATAGACATCCCCAGTGTGGTGTTTACATCCGCCGTAGGTGACATCATAGTGGGGATAAGCCCCCACAGGTTACTGAACAGCAGATAGATGAACAGGCTGAAAACCAGGAACATCAGGCTGTTCGCTTTCTGGGTGCCCAGGTTTTCAACAGCCAGGCCCCGCAGGAACTGGAACACCTCTTCCACCATCAATTGCATCTTGCCGGGTCGTTTTAATTGCATGTTACGGGTGGCCGTAACGGTGAACAATATCACCAGCCCCATCACAACCCAGGTCATGACCAGTGTTTTCAGGTTTACGGGACCGAACCCCAAATCCACCGGCGCTTCGGGAAACCCCCAAAAGTTTAAATCATGGTGTACCCTGGTTAACATATCCTGACTTGCATGACCTGCATCTGCAGCCAACTCTCTCTCACCCCTTTCCCTTTAAAAAAATATTTTTATATTTTATCAACGGCATCATGCGCCGTATAATAACGGTACAGCGCCAAATTGGCATCCACCGTGGTAATAAGTGTGGGCAGTAAAATCCCCGCCCCCACACCGTAAACATTCAAGAAATCAATTTGGCTGGCCAGGGCACAGATGCCGATGATCATCCCCATCCGGGGGTAAAAGCCGGCCTGCATAAAAAATACAGCCTGCCGGTAGGAAGCGCCCTTATCGATGATTAACTGGGACAGGGTGTTGATACGCCGGGCCAGGAAGAAAATATTCAGCAGGCCGAAAACACCGCCCACGAGATAACCAAGGATCAATGCATCCCCGGGATTAATGATCAGCCCCGGAGATACGAGCACCATGGTAATAACCATCGCCTTTTTGGTGCGGGTAAACTGCTGGTCTATATTTCTTATGGGTGTTGGTTTGAACAGCAATTTTATCGCTCCTTAACCTACTTTTTACCCCGCTGACACTTGCTTGTTTCCTAATTTATGTAAGGCGGCATTTATTATTTATTTAATTAAACCGTAAATAGCCGGTGTCATCCCGGGGGAATCCCTTGCAGGCCGTCTCAACCGGGGAAAAACCGCTGCAGCGTTTTAACTATCCCCATAATGCCCAGGCCCACGCCTGCCAAAACACCGGCCACCAAAAACCAGGGTTCGGTGCCCAGCTTGTCATCCAGCAACCTGCCACCGTAAAATCCCAAAAGGGTAGTGATGGCTAGCTCGGTGCCGATGGTGGTGGTGACGGCTATGGCAGTCAGTGCCCCGTTTTTCTTACCCTTTGGTTCCCCCACAATAACCACGCCTTAATTTTGCGAAAATTGTCGTATAAAATGCATTTTATTGTCGCGCACTTTACATTTCGCTTAATGATTAGATTTCTACAAAAAAGATAGTATTCCTTCAGGGAGATCCGCACTTTTTGTAAATTTATTTTGCGCACTGTGTCGAACTTTATTTAACCCCATAACACAAACCATCCTACCAAAAATTGTATGACGGTATGTATAATTATATGATAAAATGCTGCTTTTCAAACAAACTCCTTTAAAGGATTCTCCGCTAAAGCTTTTTTTCCTTCAGTCTCTATGGATTATACAGGCCTTTTTGCACCACAAAATCTGGCATTATTGTTCGTCTTTAGCCTTTCAAACCACCACTGGTTATATGCATTACTGCCCCTTATTTGGTGCCGGGTGTTGAAAGGGGCACCAAAGCAAAAGGCAGCAAACCGGACCTTTTCGAACAGCCTGTTCAGGCGGTATAATTATTAAAAATATTCGCATATTACAGGGAGCCAAAGGCGGTGATAAAATGTTGGTAAAGGATATCATGCTCCCAAGCAACACCACTGTCAACCCGGAGCAATCCGCCCGTGAAGCCTGGCAAATTATCAGCCGGGCCGGGCTCATCGGCGTTCCCGTCACGGACCACGGCGGCCGCATCACCGGCATTGTGTCCCGGGACGAAATAATAAACGCCGGTCCCCGGGTACTGGATGACAACGTGAAAGTGCGAGACATCATGCAGCGGGAAGTTTGCATACTTAAAGAGGACGCCCCCCTTTCCGACGCCTGGACCCTGCCGGCCAATGTTATTCCGGTGGTGGATGATAGCGGTCGCTTTACCGGCATACTGGACCGCTCGGAAGTGGGCCATACCCTTTTTAAAATGGCCGCCCAAATGCTGCAGCAGGCTGAGACCATTTTGGACTCGGCCCATAACGGCATCGTGGCCATTGACAAGGATGGCATTGTCACCACCTTCAACCTGGCGGCGGAAAAGATCACCCGCCGCAGAAAAAGCGAGGCCCTGGGCCGCCACCTTTCCCAAGTTATCATTCCCCAGGGACTGCTGGATATTCTGGAGCACGGCAATTACCAGTCTCAATATAAATTCTCGGTGGAATATTCGTCGGGTACGCACATCTACCTGACCAATCGCAGCCCCATCATTGAAAACGGCCGGGTGGTGGGGGCCATCGGCGTGTTTCAGGATATATCGGAATTTGAATTTATTTCCGAGGAACTAAGCTCGGTCAAGCAGTTGAACAGGGAACTGGAAACCATCATCGAATCATCCTATGACGGCATTATCATCACCGACCGCCAGGGAAAAATAATCCGGGCCAACAAGGCCCATGAACGCATCACGGGCCTGCCCGGGGCCAGCATACAGGGCAAGACCATGGCGGATCTGGTAACTGCGGGGGTTTATGCCCGGTCCGTGGTGGATGCCGTAGTTGAACAAAACGGGGTCGTCACCTTGTCTCAATTGACCGCCCACCGGAATCAATTGCTGATTACGGGCAACCCGGTGTATAACCAGCGGGGTGAAATTGAGCGGGTGGTCATCAATATTAGGGATATGTCGGACTTGAACAGCCTGAAAAATCAATTGGAACAGAGCATTGCTTTGAGCGAGCGTTACCGGGGTGAACTAAACCAGCTGCGCAGCAAATTGATCCACCAAACCGGCATGATTGTCAAGTCCACCAAAATGCAAAAGGTGGCGGAGATGGCCCTGCGTCTGGCCCAGGTTGATACCACGGTGCTGCTGCTGGGGGAATCGGGCGTGGGCAAGGAAGTGGTGGCCAAAACCATCCATAAAAACAGCAAAAGGGGCAGCGGCCCCTTTATCACGGTAAACTGCGGTGCCATACCCGAAAACCTGCTGGAATCGGAAATGTTCGGCTATGAAAAGGGTGCTTTCACAGGGGCCGGCCGGGAGGGCAAGCCCGGTATGTTTGAACTGGCGGATAACGGTACATTGTTCCTGGACGAAATCGGCGACCTGCCCCTGCTATTCCAGGTTAAATTACTGCGGGCATTGCAGGAAAGGGAAATTACCCGTATCGGCGGGACCAAATCCCGGCCGGTGGATGTACGAATCATCGCGGCCACCAATAAACAACTGGAGGAACTGGTCAAGGAGGGCAAATTCCGGGAGGATTTATATTTCCGGTTGAACGTGGTGCCCATTACAATACCGCCCCTGCGGGAGAGAAAGGACGATATCATCCCCCTGGTCTACTGGTTTAAAAAGCAATTTGAAAAGTTGTATAACATTAAAAAGGAATTTGCTCCCGCGGTGTTCAAGGCGCTAGTGGAATACCACTGGCCGGGAAATGTGCGGGAAGTCAAGAATGTGGTGGAGCGGCTGCTGGTCACCTCCGCCGGGCCGGTTATTCAATCCGTGGAAATACCGCTGGACATGGCACCCCCGGTACTACCCGAGCAACTGCCCGGCGGGCAAAATCACATAACCGTGCGGGGGATTATTCCATTGAAAGCAGCCCAACTGGAACTGGAACGCCAGCTTATCGGAGCCGCCCTAAAAGAGCTGGGCAGCACTTACAAGGCCGCCAGGGCGCTGCAGGTGGACCAGTCCACCATTGTTCGCAAGGTAAACCGCCTAAGAGAGCAGGGGCTACCCCTTTGAGCACTGTTGCAGCAGCATTATAACGGTGCCGGCTACGACGGTGCCGGGCGTTGTTTCAACCTTGGAACACCCGGCACCAATGCCGGGGAGCGGGAACTACCGCCTTTATCCGTGGCGGCAGAAAAGCCCGAGCTTGGCGCAATGGCGGCGGGCAGCCTTTCAACCTGTATAAATAAAATTACCGGGCTGTGTAACAGACAGCCCGGCATTTTATTGTACCGTCAAGGTAACATATCTAATTAGTTGTTTAAATCAAGGGCTAAGGCTACATGATCGCCGCTATGAAAGCACCGGCGGCTACAGCCGTGCCGATAACACCGGCCACGTTGGGTCCCATGGCGTGCATCAACAGGTAATTTTGGGGGTTGGCCTCGGCACCCATGTTATGGACCACCCGGGCCGCCATGGGTACGGCGGACACGCCGGCGGCACCGATAAGGGGATTGACCTTATTTTTGACGAACAGGTTCATCAGCTTGGCGATCAATACACCGCCCGCTGTAGCAAAGGCAAAGGCCACCACGCCCATGGCAAATACGCCGATGGTTTTTGGGTTCAGAAAGGTTTCCGCCGTCATGGTGGAGCCAACGCCCAGCCCAAGGATAATAGTAACGATATTCATCAACTGATCCCGGCTGACATTGGTCAACCGTTCCACCGCACCGCTTTCCATGAACAGGTTACCCAACATGAACATGGCAATCAGCGGTGCTGACTTGGGCACCAGCAGCATAACAATAATTGACGTAATAATGGGAAAAATAATTTTCTCCGTTTTGCTGGGCATGCGGGTCATCTGCATCACCATGGCCCGCTCTTCTTTGGTGGTGAGTAATTTGGCAATGGGCGGAATAATTATGGGCACCAGTGCCATGTAAGAATACGCCGCCACCGCCACCGAGCCCATCATGTGCGGGGCCAGGTTGGCGGAAAGGAATATGGAGGTGGGGCCGTCGGCACCACCGATAATGCCGATACAGGCCGCTTCGGCAACGGTGAAACCCACCAGCAGGGCCCCAAAGAATGCTGCATAAACACCCAGCTGGGCAGCCGCTCCCAGCAGCAGTGTTTTAGGATTGGCCAACACCGGACCAAAGTCGGTCATCGCCCCCAGGCCGAGGAAAATAAGGGGCGGGATCAATTCATTGGCAATGCCGTAATGATAAAAGATATAAAACAGTCCACCCTCTTCCAATAGGCCGGTCAGGGGAAAGTTGGCCGCAAATATCCCAAAGCCGATGGGCAGCAGGAGCAGCGGCTCAACTCCCTTCTTGATGGCCAGGTAAAAAAGGACAAAGGCAACCAGCCACATGGTCACATTGCCCAGGGTCAGCTGCATAACCCCAATTCCACTAAATATTTCTGCCAGCTGTTCCATGAATAGAGAATCCTCCTAATGATATGATTTAATAAGGCCTAATTCAATTCAACTTATTCAGGTATTTTGTTTTTGGGATTGCTTTTTAGCCTGGCTGTCTATAACCATACCGGTGATTTGTACTCCGATTTGTAGCATTATCAGTACCGCAAAAACAGATACAATTCCCGATATAGCCACCGATGCGGCCATACCCCAGTCAACCATACACTTACCTCCCTATGCAAAGTTTTTTCAAAATCTTTCACGAATTTTCGTATTTCGCTGCACAATATTGATTTTCCTGCCAGAACTAAGTGTTAAATGATAGAAGATTAACGGTGAAGTCCCTAAACTGGTACCGGGTGTTGAAGTGTTGAAAGTTTTAACTTTCAACATTTCAACACCCGGTACCATCAGCACAGGTCTTTACTCGTCCCTGGTGGTAAAATTGGGCTTGCGCCTTTGGGCAAAGGACTTTATGCCTTCGGCGTGGTCTTCGGTAAACTGTACCACGGCAAAGTGGGATGAAATCATGTCCAGGGCCGTGCGCAGGTCTGTTCTCATGCACTGGTACACAGCCCGCTTAATGGCCCTGATGGCCACCTCCGGCCCCGTGGCCAACCTTTCAGCAAAGGAATAGGTTTCGTCCAGCAATTTGTCCCCGGGGTAGACCCTGTTCACCATGCCGATACGCAGAGCTTCCCGGGCATCAATAAAGTCACCGGTCCAGAGCAGTTCCAGGGCTTTGGCCGCGCCAACCAGCCGCGGCAGAAAATACGCGCCCCCATCTCCCGGCACCAGGCCCACCTTGACATACCCTTCGGAAAAACGGGCGGTGTCAGCGGCGAAGCGCAAATCACACATCAGCGCCATGTCCAGGCCCGCCCCCACGGCCACACCGTTTACCGCGGCGATAACAGGCTTATCAAGGTCTTCCAGGGTCAGCGCCACCCGGTGCACGTTTTTCCATAAAAAATTTTTACTATCCAGGGGCGTCTGGTCCTCGGGTTTGAGGGTGCCGACGTCGCCGCCGCTGCAAAAGGCATTACCCGCGCCGGTCACCACCACCACTTTTACAGCGGGATTGCTGCGGCATTCCTCCAGCGCCTCCACCCACTGGCGGATCATGTTTAAATTGAAGGCATTCTTTTTTTCCGGCCGGTTCAAAGTTATTGTTGCTATACCGTCCTGCAGGTTAAATAATATGTCACGACTTTCCACTCAAAGCCCTCCTTTAATCCTTTTCGGCTTGTTTATTAAATTTCCTATTTTTCTTCAGGTGGGGTAGAATCCCCACCTGAAGCCCGGTGCCCAGCTTTAACTGAACGAGTTTATTAATTATACGGTTAACGGTTGGCCTTGCGGTATCCGAGGGCATCCTGGGCAATGATAAATTTCTGTATATTGCTGGTGCCTTCAACAATTTGATAGGATTTGGCGTCGCGGTAGTAGCGGGCCACCGGGTATTCCTCGGAATAACCGTAGGAGCCGAAAATTTTCATGGCGCAATCCGCATTATAGTTGGCCGCTTCGCCGCAGTAGTATTTGGCCATGGAGGTTTCCAGGGTATGGGGTTTGTCCTGGTCCTTGAGCCAGGCCGCCTTGTACAGCAGCAAACGGGCCGCTTCGGTTTTAACGATCATCTGGGCAATAAGATCCTGGTTCATTTGAAATTTACCAATGGGCTGGCCAAATTGCACCCGCTGGTTGGCGTATTGCAGCACGGCATCAATACAGGCCTGGGCCACGCCGAGGCCGCCGGCGGCACAGCCCAGACGGGTGTCGTTAAGCTGCTCCATGCAGATTTTAAAGCCCTGCCCTTCTTCACCAAGCAGCGCTTCCCGGGGCACAGGGGTGTCTTCAAAGGTAATCACGCCCACCGGGGCGGCCCAGGTGCCCAGCTTTTCGGTGATGGGTTCCACGGTTATACCGGGGGATTTCATATCCACCGCAAATGCGGACATGCCCTTGACCCTGATTTCGGGGTTGGTATAGGCATATACCAGGGCCACGTCGGCCACGGGAGCATTGGAGATCCACATTTTGTCACCGTTTAGCACGTATTTTTCGCCATCCCAAATAGCTCTGGTTTTCATGCTGGCCACATCGGAACCGGCATTGGCTTCGGTAATGGCAAAGCAGCCCATTTTACTGGCATCCACAAGGCCGGGCACCCATTTTCGCTTGGTTTCTTCATTGCCATAGCGCAAAATAGTCAGCGCGGGGCCCAGGGCGTTCATATTGAAGGGCAGGCGCATGGAACTGTGTACCCGGGCTATTTGTTCGGCAATGAGAGTAATGGCCAAAAAGCCGGTTTCATTGCCGCCATATTCCTCGGGCACCACACAGCCAAAGAAACCCAGTTCGCCCATCTTTTCAACGATATCCCGGCGGAACCGGTGGGCCTTGTCATCCTCGTCCACAGTGGGGGCAATTTCCTTAAGGGCAAAATCCCGGGCCATCCTTTGAATATCAAGCAACTCCTCGGTTAATTCAAAATGCATCTTTAATCCTCCCTGTTATTCATTAGCTTGTTTGTTCATTTTCTCCCTCAATCAAATATTTAATTTTCAAATTTATTGTGCAATATATATGCCACCAGCAAAAGGCAGCGCAGCGGGAGGCAGCCAGGGCAGGGAAACCCCGTATTGCAACGATTTAATTTTTTTGCCGTGCTATGGTAACAAAAAACCGGCTTTGGTATCGCAAAGCCGGTGCTGCACTATTGCATCATTAATGCACTTTTGCAAGGTAATATCAGTAAGAGGGCTATACACAGCCATTCCCGGTCAATGCAATTTTGCATTGGAGGAATGCACCCTTTACAGCCCGAATTCCGCAGGCCGCTCAGGGGAAAGTTTAAAAGCGTGCCTGATGGCCTGCACTATCCGGTGGCAGGCCCGGCCGTCGCCGTAGGGGTTGACCGCCTCGGCCATGGACCGGTAATAGGTTCGGTCGTCAAGTAAACGCTCGGTTTCGCTGCGCACCGCGGCGCGGCCGGTACCCACCAGGCGCACCGTGCCGGCCTCCACGGCCTCGGGGCGCTCGGTGGTGTTGCGCAGCACCAGCACGGGCTTACCCAGGGAAGGGGCCTCCTCCTGCATGCCCCCGGAATCGGTGAGCACCAGGTGACAGCGGGCCATTAAGTTAACGAAGGGCTCGTAATCCATGGGCTCAATTAAATGCACCCGGGGCGAGTTACCCAGCACCTGTTGCACCACCCGGCGCACGGCTGGGTTTTTGTGTACCGGGAAAACAACCCGCACATCGGGATGGGTTTGCAAAACATCCCCCAGGGCCAGGTAAATATCCCGCATGGGGTCGCCCAAATTCTCCCGGCGGTGGGTGGTGATCAGAATCAACCGGTGGCGATCAAAATCCAGCCCGGCCAGCAGCGGGTCGTTGAATATGTACCCGGGACGCACCGTGGCCAGCAAAGCGTCAATCACGGTATTACCCGTGACATAAACCCGTTCCGGGTCCACTCCTTCCCGTAAAAGGTTGGCCCTGGCCCGGGCGGTGGGGGCAAAATGCAGGTCGCACAGCGCCCCGGCCAGGCGCCGGTTCATCTCTTCGGGGAAGGGGGAATACTTGTCACCGGTGCGCAGTCCCGCTTCCACGTGCCCCACCGGTACCTGCATGTAATAGGCGGCCAGGGCTGCCACAAAGGTGGTGGTGGTATCACCATGCACCAGCACCAGATCCGGCTTTTCGGCCTCCAGCACCCCCTGCAGGCCGGCCAGTGCCCGGCCGGTGATATCAAACAATGTCTGCCCGGTCTGCATAATGTTCAAGTCGTGGTCGGGCACAATATTAAATAGCCGCAGCACCTGGTCCAGCATTTCCCGGTGCTGGGCCGTCACAGCCACCCGGCACTCCAGCCCCCCGGCGCTTTTTAGCGCCTGCACCAGGGGGGCCATCTTGATAGCTTCGGGCCTGGTACCAAAGACCACCAGGATTTTGGGGTCAGGCTTAAAGTTTGTTAAACTAACCATATTATCTCCATATCCCAATTTCTGCATTATAAATCCTACTCATCACCCGGCCCGTGCACCAGGTACCCTTTGCGCAGCAACTTGGCCATATGCTCATCCAGGGCCTTTTCGATGCTGACGCCGTAGTTTTCCTCCAGCACAAACATCATGGAAACGGCAGTCTGGGCCACATCCAGCAGTTCCCGGGTAATACAGGCCAGCGCTTCGCTTTCGCTGGCGGTGCGGCTTTCCCCGCTCATGCCCCGCAGCTTGCCGATGGCCTGGGCCAACTCCCCCGCCTCTTCCATCAATTTAAGGGCGGTGGACTCCATGGTGGGGGTTAAATTATTCAATTTGGGCAGGGCGATGATCTTCTTTTGCATTTACTCAGACCTCACAGCCGTACCAGTTCGATGTTACATTCAAGTAACACATCCAGGGCCATCCGGTCGGGATAGGCTCCCCTGAAAACCACCTTGCTGATCTGGGCATTGGCAATCATTTTGGCGCAGAGCACGCAGGGCTGGTGGGTGACGTAAAAAACGCCCCCTGCAATGGAGATGCCGTGGAGGGCAGCCTGCAAAAGGGCGTTTTGTTCCGCATGCAACCCCCTGCAAAGCTCATGGCGCTCACCGGACGGTATCCCCTGCTTTTCCCGCAAACAGCCTACTTCCAGGCAATGGCGCATACCGGCGGGGGCACCGTTATAACCTGTGGCCAGGATACGGTGATCCCGCACGATCAGCGCCCCCACCTGGCGGCGCAGGCAGGTGGAGCGCCGGGACACCACACCGGTTATCTCCATAAAATACTCATCCCAACCGGGGCGCTGCATACATACCACCTTCTTCATACAAAGGGAAACGCCGGCACAAATCGGCGGCCATGGCCCTGGCCTGTTCCCGGCGACGGGCATCATTGCCGAAGCTCAGGGCCAGGTGAATGATCTCGGCCACTTCAACCATTTCGGCCTCCTTCAGACCCCGGGTGGTTACAGCGGGGGTACCGATACGAATACCACTGGTTACCATGGGGGGCTGCGGGTCAAAGGGAATGGCGTTTTTGTTCAGGGTTACACCCACTTCTTCCAGGGTATGTTCGGCCTCCCGGCCCGTTACCTGCTTGTTGCGCAGGTCCACCAGTATCATATGATTGTCGGTACCGCCGGAAATAAGTTCAAATCCACGCCGGACCAGTGCTTCGGCCAGCGCCCGGGCGTTTTTGACTATTTGCTGCTGGTATTCCTTAAAACCGGGCTGTAGCGCCTCGCCAAAGGCCACTGCCTTGGCCGCAATGACGTGCATCAGCGGGCCGCCCTGAATGCCGGGGAAAACCGCCTTGTCCACGGCGGCACCGTATTTTTCTTTACACAGTATCATACCGCCCCGGGGACCCCGCAGCGTTTTATGGGTGGTGGTGGTAACCACATCGGCATGGGGAACGGGGCTGTTATGCAGGCCCGCCGCCACCAGACCGGCAATATGGGCCATGTCCACCATCAGGTAAGCACCCACGGCGGCTGCTATTTCAGCCATCCGGGCAAAATCTATCTCCCGGGGATAAGCACTGGCTCCGGCAACGATCATCCGGGCCTTGCTTTTCTGCGCCGCTTCCATAACTTGATCATAATTGATACGGCCCGTGCTTTGTTCCACACCGTAGGAGACTATGTTAAAATACCGGCCCGAAAGATTCAGCGGGCTGCCGTGGGTCAGGTGCCCCCCGTGGGCCAAGCTCATGCCCAATATGGTATCGCCCGGCTGTAGCAGGGCGAAATAAACAGCCATATTGGCCTGGGAGCCGGAATGGGGCTGCACATTGACATGCTCGGCACCAAAGATTTCCTTGGCCCGCTGGATGGCCAGCGTTTCCGCCACGTCGACAAAGGAGCACCCCCCGTAGTAGCGCCGCCCGGGCAGCCCCTCGGCATATTTATTGGTTAGCACCGTACCCTGGGCCTCCATGACAGCCCGGCTGACAATATTTTCCGAAGCAATCAGTTCCAGGGTGCTGCGCTGCCTGTTCAGTTCCTGTTCTAAAACCCGGGAGATTTCAGGATCCACCTGGGCAAGGGGGCTGTAAAAACTCATTCCACTTCCTCCTAAACTTATTCAACAAAACTGTTTGCCTGTTAAAACAGCATGCCAGCATGTCTTTAATTAATTATTATTTGGTTCATCATGACCGGGTACCTGCGTTTTGCTGTTGCTGTTACCGCTTCTCTCCGGCGGCAATTTCCCTTTCCAGGGCCGCTATTTTTTCCAACCTGCGGGCGTGCCTTCCCCCGGCGAATTTGGCATTGAGCCAGGCTCCCACAATATCCCGGGCCAGGCCGGGGCCGATGACCCGCTCCCCCAGGGTGATAATATTGGCCATATTATGCTCGGTGGCCATGCGGGCGGAAAAAGTATCGTGACAAAGGGCGGCCCTGATGCCGGGTATTTTGTTGGCGGCTATACTTACTCCGATACCGGTGCCGCAACATAGCACGCCCCGCTCAAATTTACCGGATGCCACCGCTTCGGCCACCGCCCGGGCAAAATCGGGGTAATCCACCGAATCATTGGTATATGTACCGAAATCATGGTAGGCGATGCCCTGTTCCTCAAAGTATGCTATAAGTTCGTTTTTTAATTTAATACCTCCATGGTCACTGCCAATGGCCACCTGCAATATTGACACATCCTTCAAAAGTATTAAAAGCGCCAAGCTCTTTGCCGCACAAGACAAAATCCAACCGAAGGCTTGTCACCACGCGCGGCATAACTCATCACCCGGCTTTAACCAAAAATTATTCTACAATATTTGCCCCGTTTCCTCCATAATCGAGTCGAAATATAAAAGTTACCAGTATGTAAAAATAACGGGCGAGGAATTACCAAATGAGTTAATTATAATATTAAAATGCTATGGTTGCTTTAACAAACTTTAAGCCTGACCCCCTAATTTTCGCAGCATGGCCCGGGAGAGGTTGTCCAGCTCGCCGGCCACAAGGCGGTAAAACTCTTCGCTGGCACCGAAGGGGTCCGGTATATCATTGCCCGAACCCGCATATTCGGATAGAGTATATATTTTACCCGCTGCACCGGGCATGAGCTGTTTTAAATTATCCCGGTGCGTGCGGGTCATGGTCAGCACCAGGTCCGCCTGTTCAATATCCTCCGGGCCGAGCTGGGCCGCCTTGTGCCCGGTCAGGTCAATGCCCATTTCCTTCATTACATTAACGGCCTGGTGGGCGGCGGCGCCGCCCGGCAGCGCGGCAATCCCCGCCGAGGCAAATTCTATATCCTCCCGCCCCGGGAAGAGCTCGGCCAGCGCCCGGCGGGCCAGCGCCTCGGCCATGGGACTGCGGCAGGTGTTACCGGTGCATACAAAAAGGATTTTCCTTTTGGCCATAACCATCCTCCTTTATACGGGCTGTTCCAAATGAGCCATACCCGCTTGTGATCTCTACGCCGGCCGGCTTGTGCGCTTTCACGCAGGTGCCGCGCTTTTAGGATAACACCATGTGTATCCCGATCCCGATCAACAGTATACCACCGCCCAGGACGGCCCGCCGGCCCACCCGGACACCGACAAAACGACCAAGAACAAGGCCCGCAAAGGTCATCACCCCGGCCACAATACCAATCACTCCGGCGGTCAGGAGCAGGTTAACCTGCCTGGTGCCCAGGGAAAATCCCACACTCAGCGCATCCATGCTGACACTGGCCGCCAGCAAAAACAACCCCCAGGTATTGACCAGCACCACTTTGGGATCCAGAGAGTCACCGCCCTTGATTGAGGAGCGGATCATTTTAACACCAAGGTATACCAGCAACAATGCGCCGGCAATGCTGGCGGCCCGTCCCGCCAGTGTGCCTATGAATTCACCGGCGTACCAGCCCATCAGGGGCATAACGACGTGAAACACCAGCACGGTAACGCTGACCACCAGTATCTGGCGGCGGGTAATGCCGGCCGTACCCAGGCCGAGGCACATGGAAAAGGCGTCGGTACCCAGGGCCACGGCCAGGGCAAGCAGTGTATATAACTCCAAAATATTTCCTCCAACATGCTTTCTATGTAAAATTCCTCTTATTATATTTATGCAGTAAAAGTTGGTTTTATCTGTAATTAA
The DNA here is from genome assembly GCF_008124625.1 of Desulfallas thermosapovorans DSM 6562. Lineage (NCBI taxonomy): Bacteria > Bacillati > Bacillota > Clostridia > Eubacteriales > Desulfallaceae > Desulfallas > Desulfallas thermosapovorans. The sequence continues at coordinate 146,641 of NZ_VNHM01000004.1, read as the reverse complement.
CGGTTTATCGTCACCACGTGTCCTCCCGCAGCACGGTACAGCCTGTTCATCACCGCCAGGCCCAGGCCGCCGGGGGGCATACCTTCGGCCAGTATCACATCCACCCCCAAACGGTCGAAACGACGCAGGGAATCGTACAATACAGCGGCCACCGTACCGGGATCGGAACGTTTACCGGCCACCACTACGGTATATCCCTGTCCATGGTACAGGGGTGCTGTCTCACTGTAGGCCAGTATGCCCACCTTGCGCCCCCCCGCGGCCAATCGCCGGGCCTCCGCCAGTACACCGGCCGCCACTTGCCGGTGATCAGGCCCTGCATAGAGTACCAGCGGGGCCCGGGGGGCGTAGTGAGTATATTTCATCCCCGGCGACCGGGGCCTGTCCCCGGGCCCGGCACCGCCGTCAACCGCCGGGTCCACGGCCACCGGGCCGAGCACTTCCTCCAAATCCCGCCGGGTCACGCCGCCGGGGCGCAAAATCACCGGCCGGGGGCCGGAAAGGTCCAGCACGGTGGATTCCACCCCCACGCCGGTGGGTCCTCCATCCAGCACCAGCTCTATTTTCCCGGCCAGGTCCTCCAGCACGTGGCCCGCCGTGGTGGGACTGGGCCGCCCCGAAGCATTGGCGCTGGGGGCCGCCACAGGTACACCCGCCGCCCGGATCAAGGCCAGGGCCACAGGGTGGCCGGGCACCCGCACCCCCACGGTACCCAGGCCGCCGGTCACCTCCGGGGGAAAGGCATGCCCGCCCCTTAAAACCAGGGTCAGGGGGCCGGGCCAAAACCGCGCCGCCAGTTCGGGTACCACGGATGGAATTTCCTCTATATAGCGACCAAGCAGCCCGGGGCTATCCAGGTGTACAATCAACGGGTTATCCCGGGGCCGCCCCTTGGCCACGAAAATACGGGCTACGGCCCGGGCGTCCAGCGCGTTGGCGCCCAGGCCGTAAACCGTTTCAGTGGGAAAAGCCACCAAACCGCCTTGCCGCAAAACCACACCGGCCTGCTGGATTAAGCCGGTTTCCGGGTGTGCGGGATCCACCGGCAGGCAACGGGTATTACAATTTGCCAACTCCATCTTACACCCTTCCCCCAAAGATCCGCTTTGCCCCTTAAAGCCCGGCGACCGCCGCCAGACCCGGGCAGGCCAAAGTTGCAAGCGTAGTTTCCTCTGGAGTAGTATACCACAAAGGACCAGGTGATAAAAGAACGGCAAAAATGTACCGGAATAGCTATACAAGTAAATAATCCCTTGACGGTTTATTAAACCGGGGTCGAAAAACCTTTATTTTTCAAACTATTTGTTGGAAATAATTTTCTTTTTCTTGCAGGTTTTTTTAGTTTTCAAGTGTAAACCTTCTACAAATACTACAATTTTACATTGTTCACCTGACACTGGCAGTCATACCCGGAAGGGAATTGATATTTTATGTCAAAGACAATACGGGTTATATCCCGTTACCTGGCCAGGAAAGCGGTTTGAATTCCGAAGTTTATATTTATGCCATTAAAGTAGTGCCGCTGAATGCCAATCCAATCGGTTTCTGTTTTTCCCTTCAGGTTTCCCCGGTTGCCATAATGGATTTTTCAGGGGTTATTAATTATAATTAGAAAGGAGGGGTTGGTAAAAATGAAAAAAAGCTGGCATTTGCATGCCGGCTATTGATAAACCTAAACGGCGTGCCGGGCATGCACACGGCAGTGGCCACCTTGACACCGGCACCGCTGGTATTTTTATTTTACCGGACACCCAAGCACCTGACCCTGGCTGTAAGCATTATTTGCATGGCCTTTATCACGCTGGGCGAGCTACTGACTTACCAGGCCCCGGCAATATTCTTCAGCCTGGAAATTAGTGAGCTGTCCAATCAAAAATTACTGTGGTTAATAGTCAACCGGCTACCCATCATTGCCACGGCTTTAACCGCTTTTTGGCTTTCCAAAACCAGGTGGTACATGAAATACGGTGCAATCAATCACTGAGGCACGGTAAACACCGTGCCTTTCACACGCACATACTGGGGGATTATGGTCATGAAGCTGGAGAAAGGTTTGATTCAGCTCAGAGAATGTTACATTTTTGCCCATCTGACCTATTGCATATTATCGGCTTCTTATTTGATGGGTTGGGTAAAAACCATCCAACTAAGCCAGTCAAACACCCAATTACGTATCCTTTGGCTGGCCTGTATGATTGCCGTACTGGCCCTGATACCGATCCAGCACAGGATTATCACCAAAACATTTTACCGTGTGGAGCAAGGATTATTATGGGATAAGATTATCTACAGCTTCACCATCTGCGCTGTTTACCTGCCCATTGTCCAGGTATTGCCCGGCGGTGCAGGAACGGGTATTTTGGTTATTGTACCGGTAATATTAAATTCAATTATCTGCGGCACGGTATACGGCATTGGCACATCACTGGTGATTTCAGTCTGGATATTAACGTCTCAAATCAGTGCAATTATAACGTCCCCGGAATTACTGACCAGCTATATAATTAATTTGTTGCTGCTTATCAGCACCGCCTGGTTTGTCGGCCAATCCTTTCAGTATATTAAAAAGCTATTTTACAATCTGGTGGAAAACGAGCGGCACCGCAATGATTTACTGGATAACCTGGGCGTTGCCACCCTTTATATTGACAATTCCGGTGATGTTGTATTTTGCAACAAGCGTTTCATTGATTTATTCGGCTCAGCTCAATTCAACAAGATCAATGTTCGAGACATCATTGAAAAGCATCTACCCTTTATACATATCGACAGTAACATTACCAAGGGTCAATTAGCCGGTTTTCTGCTGAAAATCCCTCCGGCATTCGGCCAGGCGGTGGACCAACGGGGCAAACAGCTGCCGGTGCAATGCTTTACTCACCCGGTAAGTTCCGGACTGGACGGGAAAAACGATATCGTTATCTGTGTGCATGATATTTCCTTATCCAAAACACTGGAAACCGAACGGGCCAGGTCAAATTACTTTTTTGATTTTTTCAATACCGGGTTAATTGTGACCGACAGCTCGGGAAAAATTATCGAAGCCAACCCCAGGGCTGAAGCATTGTTGAATATCAACAAAGACAACATATTAAACGATAACCTGGGCAACTTCATCAGCCGTTTAACAGGTTACCAGGCAAGCTTCGCCTTGCAGCAAAGCGCGAATTATGAAGTGGAGATAGAGAGCCGCACCATACTGCTGCATTGCACCGAGTTGAGCGGCACCACCCGGGATAGACTGGGCGGTTTATGTATTGTAGACGATATTACTGAAAACAAAGATATGGAGAGAAAAGTGCAGCGTTCGGCCACACTGTCCGCCATCGGTGAGCTGGCGGCCGGTACTGCCCATGAAATAAGGAACCCCCTGACATCAATCAGAGGATTCCTGCAGCTTTTGCAAGAAAAAAAGGAAGCCCGCATCGGCGATTACAATAATTATTTTACCATTATGCTACGGGAAGTGGACCGTATCAACAGTATTACCACCGAGTTTTTAAAACTGGCTCGAACGGAAAAGCCGGTTTTAAACAGGGTCAGTTTAACCGGGATTACCAACAGCATTTGGGAACTGCTTCAAAGCGATGCATTGTTAAAGGATATAACTCTGGTCCGTGAGCTGGATCCCCATATCCCGCCCATCATGGGCAACGACGATTTAATCAAGCAAGCAATCATCAACCTGGCTCAAAACGCCCTGCAATTCACCAGCCGTGGGGGAACCGTCAAGGTGACGGTGTCGAAAAACAACCGGAATGTTGTATTAACCGTCGCAGATAACGGCTCCGGTATTGACCAGTCCATATTGCCCCGCATTTTCGATCCCTTCTTTACCACCAGGGCCGAAGGAACCGGTTTGGGGCTGGCCATTACCAGTAAAATAGTCAACGACCTTGACGGCACCATCAGGGTAACCAGCCGGCCCGGCCAGGGTACCTCCTTCAGTATTAAATTCCCGGTAGCCGACCCTAACTATACCTCGTCCCCCAGACCAGGCGCGGGTGACCGGCCAGATCCCGTAACAGCCGGACCCGCCAACCCGCAGGCGCCAACAGAGACAAAGCGGCCTGCGCCTGTTCGGGCCCAATTTCCATGAACAGGTGCCCGCCCGGTGCCAGCAAAGTGCCCGCCCGGGGCACCAGGCGGCGGTAGAGTTCCAAACCGTCAACCCCGCCATCCAGGGCCAGAACGGGTTCATATTGACGCACGTCCCGGGGCAATCCGGCCAGGTCACGGCTGGGTATATAGGGCAGGTTGGCACATATTAGGGCCACTGACCCGGCGGGCAGCACCCCGTCAAGGGGGGTAAGCAAATCACCGGCATAAAAACTTACCGGTACGCTGTGCCGGGCGGCATTGGCCCGGGCCATATCCAGTGCCCGGGTTGATATGTCCGTGGCATACACCCGGGTACCGGGCGGTGCCAGGCGGGCCAGGCTTACCGCCACCGCACCGCTGCCCGTACCCACATCCACCGCAATCCGCTCTTCCCCGGACCAGCCGGCCAGAACCGCTAGGGCCTTTTCCACCATCAACTCGGTTTCAGGCCGGGGAATTAAAACATGGGGCCCAACCATAAAGTCAAGCCCCATGAATTCTTTATGTCCCGTCAGGTAGGCCACGGGTTCACCGCCCGCCCGGCGCCGGAGCAATGCCCGGTAGCGCAGGCGGCATTCCTCGCTAAGCACCAGGTCGGCCTCCCGGTACAGGTACACCCGGTCCCGCCCCAGCACATGGGCCAGCAACACCTCGGCGTCCAGCCGGGGGGTGGGGGCTCCGCTGTCCTTTAAATACCGGGCCGCCCGGCCAAGGCACTCCCGCAGGGTGTTGCCCGGCATGTTAATCCACCTGCTGCAGGCGCTCGGCCTGGTCGGTGGTTATAAGGGCATCCACCACTTCCTGCAAATTACCCATGAGCACTTCCTGCAGCCGGTGCAAGGTCAGCCCGATGCGGTGGTCGGTGACCCGGTTTTGGGAGAAATTATAGGTGCGGATACGCTCGCTACGGTCGCCGGAACCCACCTGGGATTTACGGGCCGAGGCCATTTGCTGCCGCTGTTCCTGCTGGGCCTGGTCCAATAGCCTGGCCCGCAGCACCCGCATGGCTTTATCCTTATTTTTATGCTGGGACTTTTCATCCTGGCAGGAAACCACTATACCGGTGGGGAGGTGGGTTATCCGCACCGCCGACTGGGTGGTGTTCACCGACTGCCCGCCCGGCCCGGTGGAACAAAAAACATCAATGCGCAGGTCGTTTGGGTTGATGTCCACGTCCACCTCTTCGGCCTCGGGCAGCACCGCCACAGTGGCGGCGGAGGTATGAATACGACCGCCTGACTCGGTGGTGGGCACCCGCTGTACCCGGTGCACACCACTTTCGAATTTAAGCTGGCTAAAGGCCCCTTTACCCTCAATGAGAAAAATTATTTCCTTGACACCGCCGATGTCGGTGTAATGGGCATCCATAATCTCGGTGCGCCAGCCTTTCAGCTCGGCAAAACGGGTATACATGCGAAATAAATCGGCCCCGAAGAGGGCCGCCTCTTCACCGCCGGTACCGGCCCTGATTTCCATGATCACGTTTTTATCATCATTGGGGTCTTTGGGTAGCAGCAGCACTTTAAGCTTGCCTTCCAACTCTTCTTTTTTACTGTCCAGCTCTTCTTCTTCCAGTTCCGCCATTTCCCTCATTTCGGCGTCCAGTTTGTCCTTGAGCATTTGCCGGACGTCTTCCAGCTCTGTTACTACCTTCTTATACTGGCGGTAGACGGTTACCACTTCACTTAATTCCGCATGGGACTTGACATACTGCTGCCAGCGACCCTGGTCCTCCATTACTTTGGGGTCGGCAATCAGCTCGCTCAATTCTTCATATTTTTTTTCCAGGCTTTCCAGCTTATCCAACACTGACCTCACCTCTGTTTAAACTGGCACGGCATACCTAAAAACAAATAAAATAAAAGCAGAGCACCCGCCCTGCTGATAAGACTATTTTAAGCCATACTTTTTGCGGAATTTTTCCGCTCGCCCGCCTGTTTCAACGGTCCGCTGGGAACCGGTGTAAAACGGGTGGCATTTGGAGCAAATCTCCACCTTGATTTCCTTTTTTGTGGAGCCGGTGGTAAAAGTTTCACCGCATACGCAGGTTACTTTAGCTTCTCCATACTTGGGATGAATTTTTTCCTTCACTGGGGCTCACCTCTTTCCGGTAAAATATATATGGGCAATCCGACAATAGCTTAAAACGAATATCTTTCCGTGTAAGACACTTAGTTATTATAGCATAACAGGGTTTGTCAAGCAAGAAAATATTACAATGACCAGGGAAACTACACCGGCCTTGAAAAGTTACCCAGCTCTAATCCCGGAATACCCCGCAGCGCCTCAATGAGCCCGTCAATGCCGCATATTTCCCCCGCGGCGGGTACGAAGCGGAAAAGAAAATCGGGGTCAATGTTTAAATTGCGCAGCTGCACCTTGTTCACACCGTTATCGGTAATAAATTTAACCATCGCCTCAATTTCGATGTCGCGGTCATTAAGACCGGGCAGCACCAGCAAGTTCAGCGACACATACACCCCCCTGGAGCGGGCGATGCTGATGGAGCGGGCCACATCGGCCAGGCGGTAGTCCCGGGGCCGGTAGTAGGCCTGGTACACCTGCTGCCGGGCACTGATCAAACTGACCCGCAGGGAATCCAACCCGGAGCGGCAAATTTTCTCCACCCCCCGGGTATACCCCCCGTTGCTGTTCATATTAATGGTGCCCCGGCCGGTTTTTTGCCGCACCCGTTCAATCACCGGCGCTATATCGCCCGCCGCCAGCGCCGGTTCCCCCTCGCAGCCCTGGCCAAAGCTGATGATTCCCTCCGGGGCGTGCAGCAGGTGGTGCAAAGCCACTTCCACCGCCTCGGAACCGGTGGGTTTAAAGGTGAGCCTGCTCTGGGGGGAGGGACAACACTCGGCGGGCTGCAGCGATATACAGCCCAAACAGCGGGCGTTGCAGGCCGGGGACATGGGCAGTCCACCTTCCCAGCGGGTGTAAAAAATATTTTGGGCGGTATAGCAGCTATACTCCAGGGCGCAGTGGGCCAGCTGGGCCAGTATCCGGTTTTTCGGTGCCCGGGCCAATCTCCTTTGCACCAATTGCGGCAAATCCGCCGTGTTATAATGTACCGGGTCCCAGCGGTCCGGCTCATCGGTGCGGGTGGCGGCCACATAAACCCGGCCGTCCCGCCAGGCCACCGCGGCATAACCCAGCAGGGGCAAGGGCTTGCCCGCCCGGCGCCGGTACCCGGGCAGCAGGGTGCGGGTATATCCCTGGGGCAGCAGGGCACCCACGGCCAGGGCCGGCCCACCTCCGCCGGGCACCCGCTGCAGCAGCTTGAAGTCACCGCGCCCGTCCATACCCACCGGAGTGCTGCCGGGTAACAACGTTAATGACGCCCCCGGCGGCAGCTCCAGCATATCTTCTTCAACTATCTCCACCAGGCGGTCACCGGTGCGGCCCACCGCCCCCAGCCCGTGGTCGTACATACGCCCCTGTTCATCGGCATACAATAATTGCATGACACCTGGCACTCCTGTTTTTCAACATTTTTTGTCTTGATCCACTTCAATTAAGTATAATGCAATTTGCCACGCAGGTGAAGCGGGTTGCCCGCCATGCAGTCGCCTATGGCAAATTATTATACCCGTGCCAGGCAGTCCTTGCGGCACCCATTTTTTGCTAGTATAATAAGATAACTATGTTATAGTTCCCTCCCTTTGCCTGAAAAACAGGTTTTGGTGCCGGGTGGTTTTTTCGAACGGACCCTTTAAAATAAAGTTTTATCATCAGAAGGTGTTTTTTATTGTATCTGGATAAGCACAAAATTGAGCTAATCAAGGCATATTTAGTGGAAAAAATAGCGCCTTATTTAATTATTGTTTTCGGCTCGGCAGCAGCGGACAAAATGCTGCCCACAAGCGACGTAGATATTGCCTTTTTGGCCGAAAAAAAATTCAGCGGCTACCGGCTGTTTATGATTGGCCGGCAACTGGCGGACAAACTTGGCCGGGATGTGGATTTGGTGGATTTACAATCCGCCTCCACGGTATTTCAGGCCAGGGTAATAACCACCGGAAAGATTATTTATTGTACCGACGAGACCAAGCGCATGTTATTTTACATGCTCACCCTGAAAAAATATGCCCGTTTGAATGAAGAACGCCGCCCGGTGCTTGATAAACTGTTAGCCGGGGGAAATAAATCCCACTGCTAAACAGCGGCTGGAACAACAACTTTAATTCATAGCCAGTGACAAAGGGGATTTTATACCATGACCAGTGATGTAATAATGAACAAAGTAATGACTATTAAACGCTGCATTAACAGGATCCATGAGGTATATGACAACAATCCGCGCAATTTATCAGACTATACCAAACAGGATTCCATAGTATTGAATATCCAGAGGGCCTGCGAGGCGGCCATTGACCTGGCCATGCATATTGTGGCCGAAAGGGACCTGGGCCTCCCCCAGAGCAGCCGGGAGGCCTTTGATTTATTACAGCAAAATGGTATCATTAACCGGGAGTTAAGTGCAAAATTGAAGGCTATGGTGGGCTTTCGCAACATTGCAGTGCATGATTACCAGGCTCTCAACCTGGATGTGGTACAGAACATTATCAATAAGCATTTGACGGATTTTAGCGCCTTCGCCGGTCGGGTATTGACCTTAAAGTAAAAAGTCTTTGCCCATCGCGGGCGACTTCCTTTTTTATGCAAGGCAGATACCCCGCCGGTGCTGTTGACAAACCCAATGGTGCCGGGTGCCTGCCGGTTGAAAGTTTTAACTTTGAACCGGCAGGTACCCGGCACCAGAGCAAGAAAGGCACCAGAGTAAAAAGTCAAACTTTTCGCCCGGTACGGTAAAAAGCATGCACTGGTTATGCTGTTAAGAATATGCCCGCTCCAGGCAAAGCAGCGGGTCCACCGGTGTACCGTTCAGCAGCACTTCAAAGTGCAGGTGCGGCCCGGTGGAACGACCGGTGCTGCCCACCAGGGCGATGCGCTGGCCGGCGGTTACCCGCTGCCCCTCACTCACCAAAACCCGGGAGTTATGGGCGTAAAGGGTGCGCAGCCCATTGCCGTGGTCGATGATTACCGTGTTGCCGTAAGTACCCCGCGGCCCGGCAAACACCACTTTTCCTTCCCTAACGGCCCGCACCGGCTGCCCATGGTCGGCGGCGATATCCAGCCCTTCATGCATGGAACCGTCCCGTATACCATAGGGGGAACTGATCCAGCCCACCACGGGCCATTTAAGCTGGCTCAGGGGCAAGCCCCGGGAAACCTGGCCCTCCGGGCCACCCCGGCCCGCCGGGATCAGCAACTGCTGCCCGGCCAGCAGGCGATCCGGGTCATCCAGATCGTTCATTTCCACCAGCTTTTCCTCCGGCACCCCGAACCGCACGGCAATTAAGCTGAGGGATTCGCCCCGGCCCACCTGGTAGGGTATCACATTGCCGGGCAGCATCAACACCTGCCCTTTAATGATATGATTATCATCCTTTAGATTATTAAGCTCCACCAACTGCTTTACATCGAGATCATACCGCGATGCAATATGGCTCAGGGTGTCCCCCTTTTGCACCACATAAACCCCGGGCACAGCCGCCACCGGCTGGTTCGCGTCCTGCCGCCCGGTTTGGCCGGCCACAGGTTCTGTCACATATGGTGCATCAGGGCTCAACAGTTCATCCAACCTGGCCTGGGCCGGCTTAAGCCCGGCGGCCAAAAAGCCCGCCACCAGCAAAACTGCCAGGCCCGCAATGATGATGTTATTTTTACTGCATTTAAACATTTTCTCCCTTAACCTCTCCCGCAATAATTAAAAAAATAATATACAATATTAGACTTGTCATCACCTTTAATTATTGCCAGGCAAGCCAGGGTTTATACTAATTTGCAGGATTTTCAGACTCTCAACACCCGGCACCAAAGCATTTAACGGCACCACGCTTTTCAACCAAAAACCCGGTTTGCACCGGGTTTTTCAGTGTTTAATGCAATTATGTTTCATCGAAAGAGTGGGGGGGTTAATCCGGAAAACCAGGGCATTCCCCCGGTTTGGAATTTTTTTGCCCGCGGATATTACAAAAGGCCCGGAGCAACTCTCGGTTGGATTTAGTCTTTTTCAGTCGCTCGCTGATGTATTCCATAGCTTCGGCGGGTGACAGGCCGGCGGTGGCTTTGCGGAAATACCAGTTCAGCTCCAGCTCGTCTTTGCTGAGCAGCAAATCTTCCCGCCGGGTGCCGGAACGGAGCACGTCAATGGCCGGGAAAATCCGGCGTTCCGCCAGGCGGCGGTCCAGAATCAGTTCCATGTTGCCGGTGCCCTTGAATTCCTCGAATATTACATCATCCATGCGGCTGCCCGTCTCCACCAGCGCGGTGGCCAGAATGGTCAGGGAACCGCCCTCCTCCAAATTACGGGCGGCACCGAAAAAACGCTTCGGCCTGTGCAGTGAAGAGGGATCCACACCGCCGCTCAACGTGCGACCGCTGGGCGGCACCACCAGGTTGTGCGCCCTGGCCAGGCGGGTGATGCTGTCCAGTAAAATCAGCACATCCCGGCCGTGTTCCACCAGCCGCTTGGCTCGTTCCAGCACCAGGTCGGCCACCCGGACGTGGTTTTCCGGCGGCTCGTCAAATGTAGAACTAATTACATCGCCGCGTACCGAACGCTCCATATCGGTAACTTCCTCGGGGCGCTCATCTATAAGCAGTACAATTAAATAAATTTCCGGGTGATTTGTGGTAACGCTGTTGGCTATGGACTTTAAAAGCACGGTTTTGCCCGCCTTGGGCGGCGATACCAAAAGCCCGCGCTGGCCTTTTCCAATGGGAGCAATCAAGTCGATGATCCGAGTGGAGAGTTTATCCTTATCGGTTTCCAGGGAAATCCGCTCTCGGGGAAATAGAGGGGTGAGTCCGGCAAAATGCAGCCTTTTAGCAGCTTCTTCAGGGTCGGTATTGTTCACCTGCTCAACACGCAGCAGCGCTGAATACCGTTCTGTGTCCTTGGGGCCACGGACTTGCCCGGCTACCAGGTCACCGGTACGCAAGTCAAATCGCCTGATTTGGGAGGATGAAACGTATATATCATCGTAACTGCGCAAAAAGTGTCCCGGCCTTAAAAAACCGTAACCGTCCGGGAGTATTTCCAGCACACCGCTGGAATACTGCAGGCCGCTTTTCTCCATCTGCGCCCTGACAATCTCGGCAACCAATTCCTTTTTGCGTAACCGGGAGCACCCGGTAAGTTCCAGTTCCTTGGCCAGGGCGTATAACTCAGCCAGTGTTTTACTTGCTAATTCATTTTCATTATAATTCAAGGGCATCCCACCTAATTAAAATAGTTAGCATTTTATATCCTTGCGTTTGATCCCTCTGCGGGTGTGCCTGGCCAGCAGCAAGCGCCGTACCACGAAATATAAGGCCAGCCAGGCCAGTAGCGCGTTCACCGCCGCCCCTACCAAAAACGGTATACCCAACTGTACCAGTTGGTCCATCCAATTGGCCGGCGTACCCGCCATGGCCATTGCCGCCATATCCTCTGGTAATTTAAAGCCCAGCAGCAGGTTGCCCGTAGCCACGTTCATCAGGTAGAAAAATGGTACCGCCCATTTAAAGAAAGCAGCCGTCAAAGCACCGGCCAGACCATTACCGCCCACCACCCGGGCCACCAGATAGGCAACGGGGATACTGATTACAGGGATGGGTAAAAAGTCAAGGGCCACCCCCAGGGCTGCGCCCCGGGCCACCTTGGTGGGCGCATCCGGCAGGTCCATTACCCGGTTGTAATAATCTTTGATGCGCCCGGTAATACGCAAAGGGATTACCTCCTTACTTTTTGGGCACCTTGGCCCAATCGGCCAGAAATTTTTCAATACCTAAATCAGTCAAAGGATGCTTGAGCATTTGCAGCAGTACTTTGTAGGGAACGGTGGCAATGTGGGCACCGGCCAGCGCCGATTGCGTCACATGCAGGGGATGACGGATGCTGGCGGAGATGATTTCTGTTTCCAGGCCATGCAGGTCATATATTTCGACAATGTCCCGGACCAGCCCCACCCCGTCATGGCCGATATCATCCAGCCGGCCCACAAAGGGGCTCACGTAGGTAGCTCCGGCCAGGGCGGCCAGCAAAGCCTGGTTGGCTGAAAACACCAGAGTAACATTGGTTTTGATTCCTTTTTTGGACAGCGCGCTGACACACTTTAATCCTTCACCGTTCATGGGTATCTTGACCACGATATTGGGGTGGATGGCGGCCAGCTCCTCGGCTTCGGGTATCATGGCCTCGGCCCTGGTACTCACTGCTTCGGCACTTATGGGGCCGTCCACAATGGTGGTAATTTCCCGGACCACTTCGCCAAAGTCACGTCCCTCCCGGGCAATTAACGATGGGTTGGTGGTTACTCCACTAATCACGCCCAGTTCGCTTGCCGACCTGATCTCATCCACATTGGCTGAATCTATGAATAGTTTAATAACCGGACACCTCCAAAATGGTTATCGCGCGTCTTAAAGCGCCTGGTGTCATTGCCGCTGCACCGGCATTGAAAAGTACGCCCGGTGCGGTGTCAATGGAAAAAAAACATGTACTAAGCTTTGCCGGAACTGCCGAAAATACTGATTTTTTCTCTAATCAGTTCCACCGCCGCCTCCCGGGCCGGGCCCAGTATTTTACGCGGGTCTATTTCATCGGGGTAATCGGCCAGCACTTTACGGCAGCGATCCACAAATGCTTCGCGGATATTGGTATCTATGTTTACTTTACAAACCCCCAACCGGATAGCCTCCCGGATAGCCTCCTCGGGTACTCCTGAAGAGCCGTGCAGCACAATGGGGATGTTCACCAGTGAGTGTATCTTTTCCAGCCGGGCAAAATCCAGCTTCGGTTCGCCCTTGTAACGGCCGTGGGCCGTACCGATGGCTACGGCCAGCGCGTCCACCCCGGTTTCCTCTACAAAAACCCGTGCTTCCTCGGGATCGGTAAAGAAAGCGTCGGCCTCACTGACATGAATGTCATCCTCCGTACCACCGATTTTACCCAGTTCGGCCTCAACCGATACCCCCACCGGCCTGGCGGCGGCCACAACCTGTTTGGTAAGGGCGATATTTTCCTCAAGGGCATGTTTTGAGCCGTCGATCATAACGGATGAAAACCCGGAACGGATACACTGCATCACCTGCTCAAAACTGGTGCCGTGGTCCAGGTGCAGCGCCACAGGCACGCTCACCATGGATGCGGCTACACCCACCATGGCGGTAATATATTCTATGCCGGCATATTTAATCGCCCCCTGGCTGGCCTGCATGATCACCGGTGCCCTTTCAGCTTCGGCGGCGGCGGCAATGGCCTGTACAATCTCCATGTTATTGCAGTTGAAAGCACCCACCGCATAACCGCCCGCCCGGGCTTCCCGCAGCAATGTACTTACCGGAACCAAACTCATATATAATCCTCCTCGTCAAATATATATACGTTATTTTACCTGAATTTTATAGCTATCCGTAAGATAATTTTCCAACAAAAACCTCAGTTATGCAACATTAACTTATCTTCCCGTAAAGCAAACCTTCGGTGATCTTCTTCTTGTGGTGGCCTCGCGCAAAAGGGCATAGTGACCTGTAAACCACACCTCGACAGGTGCCGGGTGTTAAGAGGTTGAAAGCCTTAGACTTTCAACCTCTTAACACCCGGCACCGAAAGCTTATTTTTTAAATAAGCTCCAAAAGTATTATACACCCCGCAGGGGGTGTTTATTATTTTATTTACGCCGGTGTTTGGGTTTTTTACCTGTTTTGGTGGTGTTGGACAAACTGTCCAGGCATTCAAAGCCGTTGCGGACCAGTTCAATGGTTTCAACTTCCCTGATCACCCGCAGGTCATCATCCGTCTCGGCGTAAATAATATTTACACTGTCGCAGTCCTTGCAGTGCAGTTCCAGGCGGTCGGGGAATATATCCACTTCAACGTCCCGGTTACCACACTGGCAGTAAAGTGACCCCTGCTCGGCAATATCATGCAGGCAATTAAGCACCTCGTACATTACTTCTGAGTTGTTGAAATATTCATCCTCGGCTTCAAAATCATCCGCCAGGGCCTCCATAGTTTCCTGCTGTGCAGCGGCCATGGCTTTAACCTCGTCACAAGGACCGATATAACCCAATTCAAGACCGGTTTCATGACAAAACAGGTAATTTACCCGCTCGGACCAAAGCATCTTTGAGCTAAAGGAATGTACGTGCTTGCTCTCGCAAACAACGCAGGGCACCTGAAGCCAAAAACTTTTACGGTCTTTGGAGGTTATGACAAGTTTCACATAACCGCATGAACAAAAAATTTCAACTCTTTTCCGGCCGCTAAAACTGAACCGGGAAAGATTGTGGTAATCCAGTTTTCCACATTCAGGGCACCGCATGGCTAGTAGCGTATCGGTATCTATAATCATGGCTATCCTCCTGCCCTACAGGTTTACTCATTTTAAGAGGTATTCGACATGTTAATAAACAAATCCTTTTTATTGCCTCTTCAACCAACCATGGGTGTGCAGCGACAACAAGATAATATTAAACTTATGCTCGCAGGTTTTCCCGCACTAATTTACGCAATTCGTTCAAATCAAAAGGTTTGGTGATCTGTTGGACGGTTTCCTCCATATCCAGCTCACCATAAGCCGTCATCATTACCACCGGCACCTGGCTGTCCACTTTTTTGATGGCCTGCAATGTTTCCAGGCCGTTCATCCCCGGCATTTTCACATCCAACAATATCAGGCGATATTTATTTTCGCCCAGCTTTGCCAGGGCCTCATAACCGTTGGCGGCCTGATCTACCGAATACCCCTCATCAATTAGTGCTTCACGGATTAACCAGCGTACACCGGCTTGGTCGTCAATGACAAGTATATCGCAATTAGGACCAGGCATATTCTAACCTCCCCGGGCAAGCATTTAAATCATTTTTCTCTAAGATTTTAAAAATACCTGCATTAAATCGTTGAATCGTTAAAAAATTTGCGGTGCCATAAAGGGAGCCATAATGGTTGAGGCAACGGTACCAATGAAGATCAACGTTACCAATACCATCAATAACAGCACCAGAGCGGGGGTAAAAACAGTGAGTACCGCCCTGCCCGTGCTAAAACCGTGTACTTCCCGCAGCCCGGTGATTAGCAGCACAACGCCCCAGACATACAGTCCCAGGGTCACAAGCCCGCTGGTGAAGCCAAACAGTCCCCCGGTGTCCAAAAGGCCGGCGGCTATTTGGACCGGTATCATAAATACGGCGGGTAAAGCGGCCGCGCCATATACCGCCCATACACTTTTCGCCCGGCCTGTACCGCCGTATAGTGCCGCCAGCAAGTGCAATAAACCGGCCATAAAAAACCATTTTATAACACTGAATAAAAAACCGGCCACGGCGGCAAACGACATAATGGTTTGGGCAGTTCCGGCGCTTCCCCAGGGCAGGTCCCTGAGATCCACCCGGTTAAGATATACCGGGGTGGTAAAAATAGCGGTCAAGGCCTCCGCCAGGTTAAGGGCCACAAAAAGGATTACGATTGCCCCAATGGGAGGATTTTGGGCAAAGCCGGCGAAAGTACGGGCCGGTTCAAAAAGAACGCCATAAAAAATTTCTAATATGTTATTTTTATCCTGGTGGTTATTAACGATATTATCCTTTTGTTCCGCTGTATATACATTTTCTTCGCCACTATTACGGGGAACAGGCTCACCGCCGGGCACAGCCAAGTTATCCACCGGTACGTGGCCGGCGGAATGATCCTCCGGCCGAAAATGCTCGTGGTTTGTTTGCCGGTTATCCATTCGTTGCCTCCCTTGCTCAACTTTTAACCAAGCGCTCGTATTAAAACAGCCGGTATACCCTTTCCACTTTTGCGCATCCAAAAGCTTATTACTTGATGCGGTCAGCTACTTAAAGCTTAATGGATTGGCGGAACATCAAGCAGTAACCAGGCCCACCGGTCAATGGACAACAGCCCTGATTCCAGGCCGCCGAGCATACCCCACCAGGGATATACGGGCGACAGGTTCAGTACCTCGGGCTCTCCCTGGATACCGGCCAAATCAGCCGCTATATCAATGGCATCATAATAGTTGCCCAGGTAATCCACCAGGCCGTTTTCCATGGCCTGGCTGCCCGTGAAAACCCGCCCGTCGGCCACTTCCCGCACCCTGGTCTCCTCCAGACCCCGCCCCTCGGATACGGTTTTTACAAATTGCCGGTACATATCATCCACCATACTCTGGAAAATGCGCTGTTCCTCTTCGGTAACGCCTCTAGAAGTCGAGCCCATGTCCTTGTGCGGGCCGCTCTTGAAAACCACGGGGTCCACACCCAGCTTTTCATAAAGACCCTGCAAATTCTGAGATTGCATAATCACCCCGATGCTGCCGGTCATGGTGCCGGGATTGGCCACTATTTTATCACAGCGACAGGCAATCCAGTATCCACCGGAAGCCGCCACATCGCCCATGGAAGCCACCACTTTTTTGCCCGCCCGGCGCAACCGGTCCACCTCCAGGGCGATTTCCTGGGAGGCCGCCGCAGTGCCGCCGGGGGTATTCAAACGCAGCACCACCGCTTTAACCGAAGGGTCACCGGCGGCCCGGCGCAACTGTTCCATGATGGACCCGGAACCGGCCACCACCGAGAACAGGCCACCGGATCCGGCGCCGCCGGCAATGGTGCCGTTAATATCAATAACCCCCACCACGTTGCCGGAACGGCCCTTACCGGGATAACCATCTCCCCCACCACCCCGGTACAGGGCGGCGGCCATAAGGGACAGTACAGCTATACCGATAATCAGACCGGCTATTATTTTACGTTTGAGCATAATTCACAACCTTTCCCAGATATATACAGCACCCTCAAAGGTAATACTGATCAATAGTATGTGGAGAATGGCCGGGTGATTTACTGCCAACAAATTGCAAAATAAAAATTTTCCCCTTACCGGCCAACAATGTGCGGGTAAATTGTGTTTGGCTGTTACTTTACCTGATTTCAACAGGAGTGGCAAATTAAACCTGTGGGTGTAAATGCAAAAAAAGCTTTGGGCTAATTCACCAAAGCTTATAAAGACTATGCGAAAAAAGACCGCGCGAGATCCACTTGTAATCTCTGTGTAAGCCGGCTTTTGCGGTACTCACGCAGGTGCTTTCATGACGTTTTGGGCCCGGGAAAGGCATGCATATAAGGTGTAAAGATTAAAATCTCTCAACCTTATATGCACCCGGCACCAAAGCATAATTTTAGAACAAGATCTTGATAGAAACATATACGGTTTATACTAATTATACGGCAAATCAAACTTATTCCATATAGTACAAAGGTGTGCATACGGCAGTACTTTTATACTATCAAATTAGAATTTACAGCCTAGTCTCTCAAGCATTAACACTACCAGCATCCCGGCACCGTATGGCAACGCCGGGGGCTATTAGCATCAACTTCCGGTTATAAATCCACGCCCGGTTATTTAATTTGCCAGCGCGGCCCCGATGAAATCCCGGAATAACGGGTGGGGTTTATAGGGACGTGACTTGAACTCGGGGTGGAACTGGGTGGCCACAAACCACGGGTGGTCTTTTAGCTCCACTATCTCCACCAGGTAGCGGTCGGGCAGGGTACCGCTGAATACCATTCCCGCCCTTGCCAGGTCATCACGGTAACGATTATTCAACTCGTAACGGTGACGGTGCCTTTCATAAATAATGTCTTCGGCGTAAGCGCTGTGGGCCAGCGTGCCGGGCTGCAGCCGGCAGGGATAGCGGCCCAGGCGCATGGTGCCGCCCATCCGGTCCAGTTCCTTTTGTTCAGGCAACAAATCAATCACCGGGTACTGGGTATGGGCATTGAATTCCGCACTGTTGGCCATGGTCCAACCCATAACGTTTCTGGCAAATTCCACCACCGCCAGCTGCATACCCAGGCAAATACCCAGGTAGGGTATCTTGTTTTCCCTGGCATAGCGAATGGCATTTATTTTGCCTTCAATGCCCCGGTCGCCGAAACCGCCGGGAACCAGAATACCGTCCACTCCGGCCAGGAACTTGTCCACCGGTTGTTCCTCCAAATCTTCGGCGTTAATCCAGCGGATATCCACCCTGGCACCGTGAAACAGCCCGGCGTGGCGCAGCGCTTCGGCCACGCTTAAATAAGCGTCGGGCAGGGCTACGTATTTACCCACCAGGGCAATGGTGGTATGCCGGTGCAGGTTTTTCATCTTTTCCACCATGGCCCGCCATTCGGTTAAATCGGGGACACTGGGGCAGTTCAGGTTCAAGCGCCGCACGGCTAAATCTCCCAGGCCCTCTTCTTCCATCATGAGCGGCACTTCGTAAATATGCGAGGCGTCCACCGCCTGCACCACCGCATCCAGGTCGGTGTCACAAAACAAGGCCAGTTTCTCCACCATTTCCCTGGAAAGGGGTTTTTCTGTACGGCAGACCAGCACGTCGGGCTGAATCCCGATACTGCGCAATTCCTTTACACTGTGCTGGGTGGGCTTGGTTTTCAACTCATTAGCCACCCTGAGATAGGGCACCAGGGTAACGTGTATGTACATCACATTCTCCCGGCCCAAATCACTCTTCAACTGGCGAATGGCCTCCAAAAAGGGCAATGATTCAATGTCACCCACGGTACCCCCGATTTCCACCAGCACCACATCGGGGTCCAGTTCCCGGGCCACCCGGTGCACCCGCTCCTTGATTTCATTGGTAATATGCGGAATGACCTGAATGGTGGCCCCCAGGTAGTCACCCCGGCGTTCCTTGTTGATGACCGACCAGTAAATACCACCGGTGGTTACGTTACTGCTTTTACTCAGATCCACATCAATAAACCGCTCGTAGTGACCCAGATCCAGGTCGGTTTCCGCTCCGTCTTCGGTTACAAAAACTTCTCCATGCTGATAAGGGCTCATGGTACCGGGATCAACATTAATGTATGGATCCAGCTTTTGAATGGCCACTTTCAACCCACGGCTCTTCAGCAATCGCCCCAGGGAAGCTGCGGTAATTCCCTTACCCAGGGACGAAACCACTCCCCCGGTAATAAATATGAACTTAGCCATAGGAGCCTCCTGTGTCAATATTATTTCAGCACAATAACATATATTGTATACATCCCCCGCCCCGGGTGTCAATACCCGATACCGGGCACCCGGGGTTGTTATTGACGAACCAGCCAGTTGTTGGCCGCCATATACCCCAAAAACATGCCCACAATGCCCATAACGCCGGCCAGGGTGGGCGGCGCGGGCACGGGCAGTTTGATCTTGGCAAAAATAAAGCCCACCACGAACCCGGCCAGGGTGGCCAAAATTACCTCACGCATATTTAACCCCCCGTTACATTTTCTCCGGAGCCCGTACCCCTAACAGGGCCAGCGCGTTGCGCAGCACCACCCTGGTGGCCTCCATCAGCAGCAGCCGGGCACTGGTTAATTCCACATCACCGGTGATGACCCGGTGTACGTTATAAAAACTGTGCAGCAGTCCGGCCACTTCGTGCACATAACGGGCAATGCGGTGCGGTGCCAGCTGGCGGGCCGCCAGGGCCACCTCTTCGGGGAAGTCCGCCAGGCGGCGGGCCAGGGCCAGCTCGGCTTCCTCCCGCAGCAGTTCCAGGTTTACATCGCCGGCCCGGGGAGGCTGCCCGCCCTGTTCGGCCAGCTGGCGGAAAATGCTGCAAATACGGGCATGGGCATACTGCACGTAATAAACCGGGTTATCGTTGGACTGGGTGCGGGCCAGGTCCAGGTCGAAGTCCAGGTGGCTGTCGGCGCTGCGCATGATAAAGAAGTAACGGGCGGCGTCCAGGCCCACTTCATCCACCAATTCTTCCAGGGTGACAAATTGACCGGTACGCTTGGACATGCGCACAATTTCACCGCCGGAAAACAGCCTGACCAGCTGCATCAACACCACATCCAGGGCGTCCGGGTCGTAACCCAAGGCTTTTATGGCACCCTTCATCCGGGCCACATGACCGTGGTGATCAGCACCCCAAACATTGATCACCCGGTCAAAACCCCGGTCAAACTTGTCCATGTGATAGGCTATATCAGCGGCATAATAGGTGGGAATGCCGTTTTTACGCACCACCACTTCATCCTTCTCCAAACCAAAAGCGCTGGCTTTAAACCACAGAGCGCCCTCCTGTTCATACAAAAAGCCCCGCTCCCGCAGGCGCTGCAAAGCCCCGTCCACCTTGCCGGTATCATGGAGCGACTGTTCCGAAAACCACACATCATAGTGCACCCCGAAATCAGCCAGGGCCTTTTTAATACCACTTATTTTTTCGGCCAGGGCATACCGGGCCAGGGTATCCAGCCGGACCCGGCGGTCAACATCCAGCAGTTTGTCCCCGTTTTCCTCTATGTAACGGCGCACCGTGTCGATGATGTCCTGCCCGTGATAACCCCCTTCGGGCACTTCCCCTTCCCGGCCCAGCAGCTCTAAATAGCGGGCTTCCAGGGAAAGGGCGAAATTTTCTACTTGGTTACCGGCGTCATTAATGTAATACTCACGGGCCACCTGCCAGCCCGCGAAATCCAGTATGGCCGCTATGGCATCCCCCAGGGCGGCACCCCGGGCATTACCCATGTGCAAAAGACCGGTGGGATTGGCACTGACAAATTCCACCTGCACCCTTTTATTAGCCCCCAGCTGCACCCGCCCGTAGTCGGATTGACGCTCTACCGCCAGCGGCACCGCCTGAAGCACCCACCGGGGGTCCAGGGTAAAGTTGATAAAACCGGGGCCGGCTACATCGATATGCTGCAGCCAGCGGGTGGTACGGGGCAGGTACTGGACCAGGACCCCGGCAATTTTCCGCGGGGCCATGCGGGCTTGTTTGGGCAGCAGCATGGCCAGGTTGGTGGCAAAATCCCCGTGCTCCCGCTCCCGGGGGACCTCCACCACAAAATCCGGCAATTCCACCGGCGGTAATTCCCCCGCCTGCACCGCTTTATCCACAGCCTCCACCAGGGCTTTCTCAAGCGCCGCGCGCATTTCTTCCACTACACTGGTTACTTCACTCACTGTGTTAAACAAGCCTCCTTGTTAAGGACGTTCTCCTCGCAAATCAACACTAAATTACAGTATATCACGTTACCTGCCACAGGAATAACCTTCTAAATACTTTTATGGATAAAACTCCTTCGTCGAAAATTATACACCAAATTCATAGTGCATATGCAAAGCGATTTAACCGCAGGGCATAAACACTTGGCCGTGCCCCCATAAAAAGGAAGATGGCACATGACGCCATCTTCCACAAAAGAAAGACTTAAATACCGAAAATTTCCTGTCACCCCTCAGCCATTCAACACCCGGCACCGGAGCCCGTGGCGGCGGTAAAGCCGGCGGTGAAGGCGGCGTTGTTTACCTCCAGGAAGCGGGGTGGTACGGTGGCCGCCAGGGCCTGGCGCCAGGTGGCTTCTTCGATGGGCAGTTTTTGGGCCAGGGCGCCCAGCAACACCACGTTGGCCGCTTTGGCGTTGCCGCATGCAATGGCTTGTTTCGTGGCTTCCAGCACCTGTACATTTATCCCCCGGGCTTTAATTTGGTCGATGATATTTTCCGGGTACTGGGCGGCACCGGCCAGCACGGGTACCGGGTAAATCTGCTGGTTGTTGATGATCAGTGTACCGCCCGGTTTGAGATAGGCAAGCCAGCGCAGCGCCTCCAGTTCTTCAAAGGCCAGAATAACGTCGGCTTCCCCCTGGGAAATCAGGGGCGAGTATACCTTTTCCCCCAGGCGCACCTGGGTGACCACACTGCCGCCCCGCTGGGCCATGCCGTGGATTTCGGAAACCTTGATATCATAACCGGCGGCCCGGGCCGCTGCGGCCAGTACTTTACTGGCCAGAATGGTACCCTGACCGCCCACACCTACCATTAAAACGTCCACCGGTTTAAGCATCAGCCTGACCCCCTTGGATTGCCCCGGTTTTACATACCTGCACGCATAAATTGCAGCCCACGCAGGCCCCTGCATCCACCAAAGCTTTATTTTCAATGACCGAAATAGCCGGGCAGCTCAGTCTCAGGCAGGTTTTGCACCCGGTGCACTTGTCCTGATCCACCGTAACGGCCGGCCTCACTTCCCGCTTGAGCAGGGCGCAGGGGCGCCGGGCAATGATCACCGACGGGCCGGGCGCAGCTGTTTCAGCCTTAATTACTTCCTGCAGCCGGGATATATCCAGGGGATCCACCACTTCCACCCTTTTTACCCCCAGGGACCGGCACAGCATGGTTATGTCCACTTCGGGGGCCTCGTGGCCCATCAGGTTGCGGCCGGTGGCCGGGTGGTCCTGGTGCCCCGTCATGGCGGTGGTACGGTTGTCCAATATAATTACGGTGCTGTCACTGTTATTGTAAACCGCGTTCAAAAGTCCGGTGATACCCGAGTGCAGGAAGGTGGAATCGCCGATAACGGCAACGGTGCGCCCCCTTAGCTCCGGAATCGCCTTGTCAATGCCGTGGGCCATGCCAATGCTGGCCCCCATGCATACGCAGCTGTCGATCCCCTCCAGGGGCGGTAGACCGCCCAGGGTATAGCAGCCGATGTCACCGGTGACGGTTAGTTTAAGCCGCCGCAGGGTATAAAACACACCACGGTGCGGGCAGCCCGCGCACAATACCGGCGGGCGGGGGGGCGCCTGGGGCAGGCCGGCCAGCATCTCCTCCTGCCCGGCCGGAGCGGGCAGCACCCCGGCTTTGGCCAGGCAGCGCCGCAGCAAACCCTGGTCAAATTCGCCGGTATCCGGGAATATTTCCTTGCCGGTCACTTTAATGCCCAGCATGCGGATTTGTTCCTCCAGGTATGGTTCCAGTTCTTCCACCACATACAGGGTCTGGACCTGGGCGGCGAACTTTTTAATCAATCCCACGGGTAGCGGGTTGGTCATGCCCAGTTTAAGCACTGCAGCTTCGGGTAGTACTTCCCTGACCAGTTGATAGCTGATCCCGCTGGTGATGACACCTATTTTATCACTCCCCGGGACAATAAAGTTCACCGGAGTGTTTTCACTATATTCCGCCAGCCTGGCCATCCTTTGGGCCAGGCTGACCCGGCGCAGGCGGCCGAAGGCGGGTACCATCAGGTTTTTCTTGACGTCCCGTTGGTATGGCTTTATTTCCCGGGCCACCGGCTCGCCCAGTTCCACCATGCTCTGGGAGTGGGCTACCCGGGTGGTGGTGCGCAGCATTACAGGAATGTCGTACTGCTCGCTGATGGTAAGGGCCAACCCCACCATGTCCTTGGCCTCCTGGCTGTCCGAAGGTTCCAATAGCGCGATTTTGGCAAACCGGGCGTAATAGCGGTTGTCCTGTTCGTTTTGTGAGCTGTGCATGCCGGGGTCATCGGCTGAAACCAGCACCAACCCCCCGTTGACACCGGTATAGGCTACGGTGAACAACGGGTCGGCGGCCACATTGACCCCCACGTGTTTCATGGTCACCAGCGCCCGGGCACCGGCCATGGCGGCACCGATGCCCACTTCCAGGGCCACCTTTTCGTTAGGTGCCCATTCGCTGTAAATCCCTTCGTAGCGGGACAGGGTTTCCAGAATTTCCGTACTGGGTGTGCCCGGGTAACCCGCGGCCAGGGTAATGCCATATTCATAGGCTCCCCTGGCAATGGCAGCGTTGCCGGAAAGCAATTCCTTCAATATTCCAACCTCCCCTACTTGAGTGGTCCATCATAAACTTTGCCGGGCACAGCCCGGCATGGTTGCATTAGTTATCGGTATAGTTAATGTAAATAAAATTTATTTCTATATTGTTTGACAAATTCCTTCAATCCGGGCACTTTGACTGCCTGAAATTTTTACCGGTGCGGAGATTACCCTGGGCCGTACACCACAGCGGCGTACAAAACGGGTCATGCGCCGGAAAGCCTCGCTCAAATCGTCAATGGAGGCGGCATAGGAAACCCTTACAAAACCTTCGCCGGACCCGCCGAAGGCGTTGCCGGGCACCAGGGCCACCTGCTCCTGTTTAAGCAATTGCTCGGCGAACTCCTCGCTGGTAAGGCCGGTCCCGGTTACCTGGGGAAAGGCGTAAAAGGCTCCGCCGGGCTCAAAACAGGGCAACCCCATATCCTTGAAGGATTGCACCACCAGGTGACGGCGGCGGTTATAGTGCTCCACCATCCGGCGCATGCCGGGCTGGCCGTTTTTCAGGGCCTCCAGCGCGGCCATCTGGGCGGTGATGGAGGTACACAGCATGGAATACTGGTGTATTTTAGTCATGGCACCGATAATTTCGGGATGACCGGCGGCGTAGCCAACTCGCCAGCCCGTCATGGCATAGGCTTTGCTGAAACCGTTGAGCAGCACGGTGCGCTCCCGCATACCGGGCAGTGACGACATACAGGTGTGCCGGCCGGTATAGGTCAACCGGTCATAGATTTCATCGGAGATCACCATCAGGTCGTTTGCCACCGCCACTTCGGCGATTTTGGCCAGTTCCTCCCGGTCCATCACAGCGCCGGTGGGGTTATTGGGATAGCACAACAATAAAACCTTGGTCCGGGGGGTAATGGAAGCCTGCACCTGCTCCGCCGAAATACGGAACCCGTTTTCCATCCCGGTGGGCATAAATACGGGTACCCCACCGGCCAGGGTGGTGCAGGGGGCGTAAGATACGTAGGAGGGTTCAGGTATCAACACCTCGTCCCCGGGCTGTAGCAGTACACGCATGGCCAAATCCAGCGCTTCACTGACCCCCACGGTGATCAGTATTTCGTTCCGGGGGTTATAGTTAACGTTATAGGTGCGGGCAAGATCGGCAGCCACGGCTTCCCGCAGTTCCAACAGCCCCCAGTTGGAGGTGTACATGGTGTAGCCCTTTTCCAGGGAATAAATGCAGGCCTCCCGGATATGCCAGGGGGTTACAAAATCAGGCTCGCCCACCCCCAGGGAAATTACGCCCCTGGTCTCGGCCACCAAATCAAAGAATTTTCTGATACCCGAGGGCGGTAAATTACGGACCACCGGGTTGACTTTATCCGACCAGTTTGTTTGCGTCATGGGGAAATCATCAGCCTCCTGTCTTCCTCACCATCTTCCATTATTACCCCGTCCTGTTTATATGTTTTCAGGACAAAATGTGTGGTGGTGCTGACCACGCCTTCAATGGTAGCCAGCTTGGTGGATACAAAATGGGATACTTCTTTCATGCTGCGGCCTTCCAAAAAAACCGCCAAATCGTATGTGCCGCTCATGAGGCGCATACTGCGCACTTCCGGGAACCGGTAGATGCGCTCGGCCACGGCATCGAAGCCGACATCCCGCTGGGGGGTGATACGCACCTCAATTAATGCACTGACCTTTTCTTCGCCCACCTTTTCCCAGTTAATCAGCGTCATATAACTGAGGATGGCTTTTTTGTCCTCCAATTCCCTGATAATGCCCTGCACCTCGGCCACGTCAATATCGAGCATGACCGCGATTTCCTCCGGTGCCAGTTTGGCGTTATCCTCGAGCAACTCCAATATTTGTCTGGTAATATTGTCCAACACCATCACCCCTTTCGGGTTAATATGACCCGGGTAACCGGGACATTAAAAAACCCCGTCCCCAAAAGCAAGGGACGAGGTATTAACTCGCGGTACCACCCTGATTGATCGCCATGCATTAATAAGGACGATCCTCTCGGGGCCCTTTAACGGGGGCTAAACGGCACAGCTTACTACCCGCGGCTCAGCCACGGTGTTCAGCCTGCGGCTCCGGGGCGGCACGGGCACACACACCCACCGGGCTCTCACCATTCCCGGCTCGCTGAGCGGTGCATAATCACCCTTATTCCCCTTCCCAGCCTTCTTCTGTCAACGCTGAATTAGCATTATTCTAGCACGGGCCATCAAAGGTGTCAATAATACCGGCCATAAAACCCGGGAGGAAACTGTTGTCGCTGATGGTTTGGTTTACCGGCCGGGCGCGTATTACAGGGTAAGTTCGCCACCGGCGCTCTTCACCAGTCGGAGCACATTTTCCTCATCTCCGGTGAGCGCGTTAATATACACCAGGTATGTCTCATTTCCCCGGGTACCCTTGAATTCCCAGGTTAGTATTTCATCCTCCACCCCCACCGGGATAACAGCCAGCCGACCCGTACCCTCTATGTTCAGCCTGTCACTGACCAGCAGGCGGGCCTGGCGCTCCGTTACCTTCGGCCTGGCCAGTTTGCGCGGGTGATGCGACATTAAGTAACTCCGGGCATCAAAGGCTACCACCTGGCCATTATCCAAAGCCACCGTCACCTTGACCAAATCCGGGTAGATGATGACCCCGTCTTGCTTGAGGGCATAATTAAAGGTTACTGTATGGTCGTTGCGCTGGTGGTAGCTGAGTTGCATATTTTTGTAGCCCCGGTCCTTTAAATATTCCGCGGCCCGAGACTGGGCTTGGTCTATGCTCCAGTTGGCCTCGTCTACGCTGCGGGGGATGACCATCCAGATCAGATGCCCCCCCTGTATGGAAACATCGGCCACTGCCGGTTCTCCCACCACTTTGCCCCCCTGGCGCCGGGCTATTTCCACCCGGTGGGCCCGGATATTGCCATCCACCTCACCGGTTACCTGGGCTACAACATTCACATCCCCGGGATTATCATAATATTGCATGGCTATGGATTTTGCCCTGGCCTGGCTGATATTTTCACCGGTTATACCGCGGGCCTTACCCTGTTCCAGGTGATCCGAAAAGGGGCCGTCATAAATAAGGGTAGGGTAGGCCTGCATTTGCCGGTCTATGGTTTGGAAGTTGTCGCTGGCCAGTTTTTGACCCTGCCGGGCCAGGCGGCTTGTTCCGGCCACGGCCAGCTCATAAAGGTTTAAACTTCCGTCAGCCATGCCGGCATGAATATTGTTCAATTCCTTATTCAGCTCCGATGCCTGATTATAAAGCCGGTTCAACGTATCCCACTGCTCGGGAGTGAGGGGTTTACCCTCGTCCACCTGCCGGGCCAGCATGTTGGAGTAGTCCCCCAGTTGGGTAATAAACTTGCTCGTCCGTCCCAATACGGCATCTCCCACCGGCAGCTGGGTCAGGCTGTCCAGCGCCTGGTTGGCTTGCTGCCAAATTTCTTCAAAAAACTGTTCACTTTTTTCCGGGTCCGCCAGGACCAAACTTTTACCCAGTAAAACCTCCATGGTTTGCACATGGTCGGTCAAATTATAAAATGCCCGCTGGTAGCTATTGTTTATAACCGTCTGCAAGGCCAGTTTGGAATTATGTTCCTGGTAACCCCAGTAGCCTATGCCAAGGGCAGCAGCAGCCAGTATCCCGAGCGCGGCAAACCATTTTCTCACAGGCCATCCCCCCTGTTTAAATAATTTCAATGTTTCCGCATTAACGGGCAAACACATGGCGGCCAATCCGGGTGATAATGTTCCTGCTCCAAATCCAGGGGCTGACCGGTTTGGACGGGTTCCAGAAAAATGTAGCGCCACCGGTGGGGTCCATCCCCGCCATGGCCTGCCTGGCCGCCTGCAATGATTCGCTGGTCAAGGGCCGGTTATATTGCCCGTTGGTGACCGATTCGAAGGCATGGGGCTGGTAAATAACCCCGGACAGGGTATTGGGAAAAGCGGAACTTTTCACCCTGTTCAAAATTACCGCCCCCACCGCCAGTTTGCCCGAGTATGGTTCATCAGCCGCTTCACCTTCAATAACCCGGGCCAGCAGCTGAATATCCCTGGAAGTTTCCCAAAAACCCCGGTCCACATATTGTGTAGTACCGGCACCGGTAATATTTTTGCCCCCTCCCATACCCAGGGCGGCCCGGGTTTGGGGACCCACTATACCATCGGCCCTGAGACCGTTCTTACGCTGAAAATCAACTACGGCCCGGTAAGTGGCGGAACCATAGGCACCGTCGACGAAACCATGGAAATATCCCCACTGTTTAAGCTTTTGCTGCAGTACAGTTACCTCACTGCCCCGGCTGCCCCAGTAAAGCGTCTTGGCCTGGGCCCGGGCGGCACTGCCCGGCAGCAATATCAGGGCGGCAGATAGTAAAATTATTGTGCTTATTATTACAGCGAAAATTTTTTTTACTGACCTCAACCTCGTCAATAACAGCACCCCCTGATTGATTTGCCCATAGTTTTTCTAAAAATAACAAAAGCTATGTGTGTTAAAAAAAATTTTGCCCCGCAAGCAAGGATTGGCAATAACAGGGCAGAATATATCAAGGGAGTGTAATTTTAGGATGGACCAAATAAGTGAAGTAAGGAGGTGGATGCCTGGTTTTTGGGGCGGGTTTGCTGTCCACCGTGTAGTCGAAACGGCATTTACAAAACCAGGTTAATTTTTGGTTAAACATATTGATGTGGACGAGTTTGTAAAACAAAGGCAGGATGAGATTACCGGGCTGGTCAATACAGCACTGAACCGGGCGGGGGAAATTGTACAGCAAAGGGTGTCCGCGGGCGAGGTAAACCCCACCATGCAGGACGTACTGCCCCTGCTGCTGTATGAGGTTCTGGTTACCAATACCGTGGCTACGCTGCGGCTGGTGGCGGAAATGATTAACTCGGAAGGTAACCCGGGGAACAGCGGTATGGATCACTAATGGATCTTTAGGAGTTGTTATTTTTGTTAACTATAAAATCAATATTATTTATCATTTTTCTGGCCGTGGGGGGCTTACTGGCCTTTGCATATGGAGCCTACTACGAATACCGCAAAAGAAAGCCGCAGTAACGGGCGAGTTTAGCGGGAAATTATGTACTGCTACTAACCACCAATGCAAGTCTTTACAGGTATACCAAAGCCGGCCAGTTATTGACCGGCTTTTAAAAGCTGTTGGAAAAAGCCCATACGGGAACCCCACTTATGATATCTACGTTAACCGGCTTTTGCGGTACTCACACTGGTGCCGGGTGCTCCCGGGGTTGATAGTGAAGAGCTTTCAACCCCGGGAGCACCCGGCACCAAAGCCTGCTTATCATACAAACTCACTTCCCGGTCCCGTACTTCTCACCGGCGGCCACCAGCCTGGATGCCCAGTTGGTGGTAACCAGGGCGTGCAGGTGGGTATAGCAAGCCAGTACATTTTTGTACAACAAACCGTCATATGCACCGTTGATGCCGTGCCCCCTGGTAACCCTGAAGGCAAATTTAATCTTATCCTCCTCCAGGTTTTCCACCCGGGAGTTATGAAACTCATGACCCTGCAGGCTTTCCCCGGCCTCAAAGTAGGGACTGGAGTTTTCCACCTCCAGGGTAATGTAACCGTGCCCCTGGGGCTTGTCCAGCATGGTCACTTCGAAGGGCAACGCACCGGTCATGGCGTGTTTGGCGCCCCGCCAACGGATACTGCGGCCCAAAAACATCAAGCCGCCGCACTCGGCGTAAACCGGCAATCCCGCTTCAATGCTCCCGCGCAGGTCACTGAGCAACCCCCTGTTGGCACTGATTTCACCGGCGAATATTTCCGGAAACCCGCCGCCAATATATGCCGCATCCACCCGGGGCATTTGGGTATCCACCAAAGCGTTCACCGGCACCAGCTCGGCACCGGCCGCCACCAGTGCCTCCAGGTTTTCCGGGTAGTAAAAGGTAAAGGCCCGGTCCCAAAACACCGCCACCCTGGCCCGGGGCATGGCGGGTTTTAACCCGTCCAACCCCGGCCCCGCCAGCACCGGGGTGTCACCCGGCAAAGTTTGCACCCCCAGGGGGGGGGCCTGGCGGGCTACATTGATTATACCGGGCAGGTCGAGAAACGCACCGGCCGTGCCCCCGGCCCCGTCCACCGCTTCAGCCAGGTCATCATCCTCGGCGGCCGGCACAAGGCCCAGGTGCCGGTCGGGTATACGGAATTTCTCCCCTTTGGGGATAACCCCCAGTACAGGTATGCCACAGTAACGCTCTATGGCCGCCCGGAGCAGGTTTTCATGGCGCGGGCGGGCTACTTTATTTAAAATTACCCCGGCCACCTGTACCCCCGGGTCAAAGTGCTGGTAGCCCGATACCATGGCCGCCACACTACGGGTCATCCGGGTGGTGTCCACCACCAGCAGCACCGGTGCTGCTATAGCTTTGGCCACTTCGGCCGTGCTGCCGCTGCCCTCCAGATCAACACCATCGAATAGCCCCATGGCTCCCTCCACCACCGCAATATCAACATCCATGGCGCTGCGGGCAAAGGAAGCCCGGATGATCTCCCGGTCCATTAAGAAGCTGTCCAAATTACGACAGGGACGGCCGGTGATCCTGGTCATCCAGCTGGGATCAATAAAGTCGGGTCCTTTTTTATAAGACTGCACACGGTATCCCGCTGATTTCAGGGCCGACAGCAGCCCGATGGTGGCGGTGGTTTTGCCGGAGCGCCCGTGGGGCGCGGCCATCACCACCCGGGGGATATCAAGATGCATCATATCTCATCACCGCCTTACAGGCGTTTATCCAATTGATAACCGCAGTGAAAAATAACAGGCACGGCATTCCCGTCGCCTGGCGCGCCGGTGATAACCTGTGCCTGAATATATTATCTCTATTGTAAGACATATTTACACAAACAACCTCAAACACATCCGGTCGGCTTGGCCAGCCCCGCCAGTTTGCAAGCGCCCCTGGCCGGGCCGGACGGGAAAAGCCTGTAAACGTAATTCAAGTTGTAGCCCGTATCATTACAGAGTTTTCGGACCATGGGCGCAATTTGGTATTGCTTGTAATAATCGCGCAGGTAGTTAATCACTTTCCAATGATCTTCGTTTAACCTGGCTATCCCCTCGGAGGCTGCCAAAGCAATGGCCACATCTTCATTCCACAAGTCCGGGTCAATCATGAAACCGTCCTCGTCCAGCTCTATTTCCACGCCGTTCACGACAATGGAACAAGGCATTGCTTAAAGCACCTCCAATTAAAGACAACCGCAAACATCATCACTTCCAAACCAGCGACATGCCTACGAGGTCAATTAATCCTTTGACTTCCACGCCCAGCTCGTGCTCTTCCACCATGGGATACAGCTGGGCCTTGCAAATGGAGCAAGGAGCGCAAAGGATGCCGTTGCCGTCTTTACCGACTCCGGTGGCCCGCACTTGCTCGGCCTTTTTCTTGCTCAGCAGAATGCGGCGCTGGTACATTTCCGGGTCGTCGAACAAAATGGCTGACCCGCCGCCGCAGCAGAAGTTATCCGCGCCGTTGGGGTACATTTCCCGGAAATCGGAAACGCAGGCCCGCATAATGGTGCGCATATTTTCGTTCAACCCGCAGGCCCGCACATAGTTACAGGGGTCGTGCAGGGTAACGGGCCGGGTGATTTTACCTGGATCGAGCTTCAACTCGTTTTTGCGAATCATGTCTGCAACTTCATCGTGGATATGGGTGATGGGCCAGCGCACCGGCCTATCCGCCAGGGACGGGATGTACATTTTAGCAGCCCGCCAGCCGTGCCCGCACTCACCCCAGACAATTTTCTTAACGCCCAGTTCTTGTGCGGCGTTTAACAGGCGCATTACATTACCCCGCTGGGTCCAGTACTGGTCAAACAGGAAACCAAAGTTACCGGCCTCGGTGACTGTACTGGGAATGGTCCAGTTGGCACCAATATAGGTAAAGTACATGCCCGCGCCCATCAGGGTGTAGGGGTTAAGCAAAAAGTCCGCCGACGAAGGTATATACATAATGTCGGATTCGGGCTTGTCAACGGGAAACTCCACTTCCACGCCAAATTCGTCCATGATTTCTTCGGACATAAACTCCAGGGTATCCACAATACCGGGTTTGGGCAAGGCAGTATGGTTACCCACCTTCTCCATGGCCGCACCAGTTGTGGCGTGCAGCTTGGGTGTGATACCCAGCCAGTGCAGAATCTGGCGGCCTATGAAGGTCACTTCACAGGTGTCAATACCGAAGGGACAGACATGGGCGCAACGGCGGCATTGACTGCACTGGTAAAAGTAAGAATACCACTCTTCAATGACATCCAGGCTGATATCTTCAGCCCCCACCAGTTTACCGAACCAGCGTCCCTCCAGGGTAAAATACCGCTTGTAAATCTTGCGGATAAGCTCAGCCCGGTTGGTGGGAATATTGTTGGGATCCCTGGTACCAAGATAGGTGTGGCAGTTTTCCGCGCACTGGCCGCACTTGGTGCAGGATTCCATAGCCAGCACAAAGGAACGGAATTTTTTGCGAATTTGATCCAAGTATTCCAATGCCTTTTCCGGCTTTAGCTCATCGGGCACCGGCTCAATGTGAATTTTACGCATTTCAGCATCTGTTGCCCGCTGTGGTTGCACCATACCTTTATATTCCGGCATAACTTACACCCCCTCCTCGGCAGCATCCCCGGCAGGCACACCAAGGCCGGCCTTACGGGCAGCCGCTACATCAACATTGGGCAAACCGGGGGCGGGATCGTGGTAGACCCGGTTGACGATATAGCGCTCGGCAAACATACCGAACAGGTGCATCAGTTTACTGAACGGGAACACAATCAGCAGAACCTGTACCAGCAGGTAGTGGGCCAGGAAAAATCCACTGTTGAGGATTTCCATGTGCACCACGGGCTGGAACATGATCAGCGCCGCGATATAGTCGAACACCATTTCATATTCAATATGGAAAGCGGGGATAAAACGCATAATATTGCCGATACCCACCAGCACCAGCAGGTAAATGAGCCACAGGTTATCGCTGGGCTTGGTTACCAGCTTGACTTTTTCCAGGGTGAAACGCCTGATCAGCAGGTACAATAAACCAACAAATAATGCTATACCCATAATAGAGCCTAACAAATCAGACAATTCCCTACTGAGTTCCGGGGTGATACCCAGGCCCGGAATCAGGGCGAACTGTTCACCCAAAAAACCAAAGCCCACAATGTGCCCGCCAAGAACGTTTAGCAGAGCAAAGTGCATCAGCAAGGCGCCGGCCCACAGGGCTTTATCGAACCTAAAAAGATTGCGGAATAAAAATGCTTCCGAGCCAATACGCACGGCAACCTGGCCATTGGTTTGCAGCCAGGGTGACAGTGTAATGTTATGCACTATGCGCGCACCGGCCCAGCGCCCCAAACGGTAAAGTATTCCGAGGGTAAACAAGGTTACCGTTATATACGGAAGTATTTGTCCAATTAATAACTTCACTCACACACCTCCCACGGAGCATAGCCCAAAGGCTACAGGTTAGAATCCGTATTAAGATTCTTCCACAGTAACAGCACCGCTGGGGCAGACACTGACACAAGTCTCGCAACCGAGGCAATCATCGGCATTTACCACAGCAGCTTTACCGTCCTCCATTTCCAGTACGGATGCCGGGCAATTATCGACACATTCACCACAGCCCTCACATTTGTCGCGGTCAACGGTAACTACGTACATTACGTTCACCTCCTTAGCAAAATTATGATTGTACACTTCTGCAGGCGGTCTCGCCCAGGGGCAAACCGCCTCCATCGAATAACGACGGGTAAAACCGTACAAATCCCCTATACCATATTCGTGGTTTGCGAAATTATTCCTTCCGCAAATGGACAATAAACAGCGTTTTTTTTCGAAGATAAAGAAAATACCCTCGAAAAAAACCAGCACTGGCGCTTCATAATGCACCTTTGTCAATTAACTGGTTGATCCCGCTGCTGTATAATTAATTGTATACCAGGGAGCAGAGCCAGTCCATAGGGTACTTATGGCAGTAAAGGGCCGGGTTATATGTGGCCCGCAGGGTAAAAACAGGCAAAACCGCCTGCCGCCAGGCGGTTAACTACATTGGAATACTGTTTGGCATGAGCGGGAAAATACCGGGGCATGTCAGGAAACGCTGGTCACCCGGTTGGCAACAATTTCATCCAGGCCATTGAACAGCTCCCGGTCATACTTTTCTATCTGACCGGTATCGCTAAGCTCGGCCAGGGCGGGGTCAATGGGCAGCCTTTCCAGCAGGCGCAATCCCATGGTGTTGGTCAGGGAAGCAGCGTGACTTTCCCCGAATACTTTAATTTCCTTGCCGCAGTCCGGGCAGCACAGATAACTCATATTTTCCACAAAGCCCAACACGGGAACATGCATGTGGTTTACCATGTTGATGGCTTTACGCACCACCATATTGGCCAGGTCCTGGGGCGAGGTGACAATAATCACTCCGTCCAGCGGCAGCGATTGCATAACCGTCAGGGGGACATCACCCGTTCCCGGCGGCAGGTCCACCACCATAAAGTCCACTTTCCCCCAGGCCACATCGGTCCAAAACTGTTTTACGGCACCGGCAATGATGGGCCCGCGCCAGATTACGGGCTGGTCCTCATTTTCCAGCAGCAGGTTCAGCGACATTATTTTAATGCCCTTATCCGTCAGTTTGGCATACATCACATTTTCATCATGCTGGGGAACACCGCTGACACCGAACATTTTGGGAATACTGGGACCGGTAATGTCGGCATCCAATATACCCACCTGGTATCCTTTGTTGGCCAGGCTGAGGGCCACCAGGGCGGACACCGAAGATTTACCAACGCCGCCTTTACCGCTCATCACGGCAATAACATGCTTGATGTCGTTATAATCATTCTGGGGTAAAATATCAATACCGCATTTATCGGGCGAACACCCCTCAGTTTTCTGATTGCAGCTGCTGCATTTTTCGTCTTGAGACATTTCCTCTCCCCCTTGTATTGTTAATATAGCATTCTTTCAAAATATTATCATATACCCAATTCCCGCTGCATGCAATGCCAGAGGTTAATAATATCCTCCACCACCGTACTGACCATTTGAATTACCGGTTTACCTTTGATGGCAGCAGCTACGAAGGCGGGGTCATAACCAATGCGACCTATTACAGGCACACCGACCTCCTGGCACATCTCCTCCACCCGCATGGTATTTTCCGGGTTTATATCCCACTTGTTTACACAAACAGCTGTTTTTACCCCAAAATGGTTAGTTAAATCCAGTACTCTGGACAGGTCGTGTATGGAGGAAAGGCTTGGCTCCACCACCACCAGTGCCAAATCCGTGCCCCCCAGGGATGAAATCACGGGGCAGCCGATGCCCGGCGGGCCGTCGGTAATAATTAATTCCTTACCTTCCTTTTCTGCCAGTGCCCGGGCTTCTTTACGCACCTGTGCTACTAATTTACCCGAATTATCCTGGGCTATACCCAGCCGGGCATGCACAAAGGGAGCAAATCTGGTACCACACACAAACCACTGGCCGGCGAGATTTTCCACCAGGCGAATGGCAGCTTCGGGGCAGGCATGGTAACATACCAAACAGCCTTCACAGCACAGCACGTCTACCCTTCCCGCTTTGATGGCACCGTAATGGCATAATTGTTCACACAACCCGCACTGGTTGCACTGGGTGGTGTCAATCTCCACCCGGGGCATCCCCCAAAAATTATTTTTTGTTTCAATATAGGGGTTTAACAACAGGTGCAAATTGGCCGCATCCACGTCACAGTCACAAAGCACGTGGTTTTCCGCCAGTACGGCCAAAGAGGCGGCAATGCTGGTTTTACCGGTGCCGCCTTTCCCGCTAATTATGGTTATTTCTTTCATTGGCCACCAGCTCCTCAATATCCCGGTATAACTGCAAGAAGTCGTTTTCCAGCTGTTTATCCAGCTCAATCATGGGTAAACCCCGGGAATAGGCTTCAGCAATTCTTTTACTATGTGGTATAGTCTGCAATACGGGCAGTTGTTCCCGTTGACAATATTGCTCAATTAGCCGGCTACCGTGGTGAGCGCGGTTAATCAACACACCGCAGGGTACGGAAAGGGTCCTTACCATCTGCACAGCCAGGTCAAGGTCGTTCAATCCAAAGGGGGTGGGCTCGGTTACCAGCAAACAAAAATCCGTGCCGCGCACAGTATGGATAACCGGACAGGAAGTGCCCGGAGGAGCATCCAGTACCGTAATATCGCTGGTGACACGGGATTTGACGGCATCCACCAGGGGAGGGCTGAGGGCGGCACCCACTTCCAGGCAACCCCGGGCGAATTTTATATCACCAGCCGCTCCCTTTTCCACCTTACCAATTTTTTTGGGTACCGGGGTGATGGCCTCCACCGGGCAGAAATACTGGCAGCCACCGCAGCCATGGCAGAATTCGGAAAAGGTAATCACGCTGTCCGTAGTGCAAAGCAATGCCCCAAAGGCACACAAATCGGCACACTTACCGCAGTAAGTACATTTTTCATCATTGATCCGGGGCACTTCAATAAATATTTCCCGGGTGTCCTCTATCTCAGGATTAAGAAATATGTGACCGTTGGGCTCTTCCACATCGCAATCGATATAGGCCACCCTGCGGTTGTCTGCGGACAGGGCCAGAGCTATGTTCGTAGCGATGGTGGTTTTACCGGTACCGCCCTTACCACTGGCCACCGAAATGATCATTTTACCACCCGCCCGGATTCTTTTACTCCCGAATGCTGGCGTGCATTGGGCTCGGTTACAGGCACCAACAGGCCCTCTCTATATTTATCCAATGTCTGGGCAACCGTGCCGGAAACACCGGTATAGACCGCTACACCAGCGTTGGATAGGGCGGTCATGGCTTTTGGACCCACCCGGCCCGTCAAAACCACATCCACATTGTGCCGCAACAGAACCTGGGTGGTTTTAATCCCCGCCCCTTCGGCGGAAGCTGCCCCTTTATTATTGATTACTTCCAGCAGATTACCCTGCTCGTCAAATAAAATAAAATAGGCACAGCGGCCGAAACGCTCTTCCGCCGGAGCACCGGCATCCGGACCGGCAGCGCTAACCGCTATTTTCATGTTCATCATCCTTTCGGGGTACTGAGCATTTAATATATTCATTTTTACATTTCTACTATAAGCTTTTTATGAACCTATGTCAATAATAAATATTAAAAAACTGCTCGTCCCGAACTGTTTGACGCTTATTGACTCTATTGATATACTAAAAATACAGGCCGCTTTTAATACTTTGGATATAAATGCAAAATATTAATTTTTATAAGGAGAAGGTAAACATGCCCATTTTTGAATTCCGCTGTTTAAAATGCGGTAAAATTTTCGAGAAGTTGTTTATTACCAGGCAGGAAGAGTTTGTAGTGAACTGCCCCCAGTGCGATAGTGATTCCCTGGAGCGCGTAATAAGCAAAACCAATTATGTTATGGGACCCGGCAAGGGCGGCGGCAAAACTAAAATGACCACCAAATCCTGCAGCAGCGGCAACAGCTGCACTTCCTTTGAAATACCCGGTCCCGAGTGATCAAGTTCACCACCGGGAAGCAGTCATTTTTTTGTAAAGGGGCGCGTTTTTAGTTTCCCATGAATAAAAATAAACGTAACCTGATGGAAGAGTATACGGGCCGGGACCCGCGGGTAAAGGCTGCATGCCCTTTTTGCGGGCTGCCCGTTGAAAGGCCCGCTGAGCTTAAGACACATAGACCCTTTGAGATGCCGGTGGGGGCATGTTCCTGCGGAGCTGTGTATGCCTATGATGCTACGGGACACAACCTGGGCACCGCTTTTTCCGAAGCACTGGTCTTTGCCAGTAATATGGACTGGGACCTGGCGTGGAATTTGTTGCCTGGTGAGGATTATTTGGAAGATTTGGTGGAAAATTATGACATTGAGAGCAATTGTATCATACCGGTGGGGGCATACGAGGGCAGGCGTATTTCCGGGGCCCTTTATTTTATTAGAATGCACAATGACATTCAAGAGGTGACCCGGCCGGGGGTGCAGTCAAAACTAAAACAGGCCAAACCCGTTGCCCGGCCTGTGCCTGCTGCTAGACAAAAAAGGCCTAAAAAAATTGACAAAAAAGAAATTGAGCAATTGGTGGCCGGCTACCAGCTGGAGCCGCTGCTGGATATTGCCGCCGGCGACAAAGGAATTATCAGGTATCTACAACGCATGCTTTATACCGGTGACGAACTGTTGCGCTTAAAAACAGCAGATGTCCTGGGCCAGGTTAGCGCAGTCATTGCCCGGTACGAACCCAACGCGGTTTCCAGGCTTTTGCAAAGGTTATTTACATCCATCTCCGATGCCGGTTACGGTTCCTCAAACTGGGGCGCCGTTGATACCATAGGCGAGATTATCGCCGGCTCTCCGGATATATTCGGTGGTTATACACCCACTTTGTTTCAGTTTCTGGAGGAAGATGACGCCAACCTCAGACCGTCGGTATTGAGGGCCATGGGGGTTATTGCCCGGGTCAAGCCTGAATTGATTAATAAAACCTATTCATATTTTACCGGGTTTATCCGCATGGAGGATGACCGGACCAGGGGTTACGCCGTTTTACTAATAAAACACCTGGCTTCATCCACAACCACCAGGCCCGGCGTACCCGAAGCCAAAGCCGAACTGGCGGCTGTCACCGGTGACCGGCGCGTGATCGGCATTTACACCAGGGGAGTCCTGGAGCAAAGAAGCATTGGCCAGCTGGCCACAGAGGCGCTGGAGGCACTGGGTGGACAGGGATAACATACTTATAAAGCACTTCCCTTGTTACGGGAAGTGCTTTTTTGACGTTGGGGCCATAACCGGGTGCAATGGGATAAGGGGTACCTCACCGGGGTTTTACGCCCTTGAGCAGGTCCTCCACCGGTGTTTTGATGGATTTGGATACCGATAGCAGCAGTGAGGCCCGCTCCGGATCGTTCACGCCGGCCCTCTCCAAAAATTTATTGGATAACCGGTAAAGCTCCCGGTAAACACCGTCCAGGTTAAAGGCTGGGTAGGATTGGCCTTTTTCAAAGCCGGCCTTAAAACAGGCGTGCACTTTGCCGTTAATCAGGGTAGGGATACCGTAGACCCGGCAGGTAACCGGCCTTGCTGCATAAAGAGCGCATTTTTCATCGTCGCCCAATAACGGGCACCTGACCCGTTCCTTGCCGATGGCCTCGGTAATTTTTTCAGGGTCATCGCCCTTTGTTTCCCGCAGCCTTTTTTCCATGGCCAGCAAAGCTTCGTCGGCCTGATCCGCCCGGGCCAGCAGGGCCTTCTTGCTATCTTCATCCAGGGCATCGACCTTGCTATTGAGGTACGCTGATTCAATCAGAAAGAGGCCAAACACAGCGTTGCAGCAATCGGAACACTGCTCGGCACACTTAATACATGACGGGTAATCCTTCTCCATATCCCGAAAAGCTTTATCCGCCCTGGCCTGCAGCTGTTCATATTCTTGAAAAATATCATCGTATGGTTTCATTTTTACGATATGGCTCCAATTCTTTTAGAAAGTCAGGGTGTACCCCAAAGCCAACTTCCATCGCCCTGTCAACATGTTCAATGGCTTTTTTATAATTGCCCTTCAGGTAATAAGCAAAGGCAAGATTGTTTTGTCCCAGGCCGAATTCCGGGGCGAAACCGACCAGTTTCTCGCCGGTGGCAATGGCGTTGTCGATATCGTCCTTTTGGATATAGGCGTTGATTAAATTGCTCCAAGCCTGAACAATTTCGGGATTTAATTCAATAGCTTTCTTCAGCACTTCAATGGCCTCATCCGGCCGGGACATTTGCAGGTAGGCAAAGCCCTGGTTGGCGTAGCCCCGGGCGTACCTGGGCTCTATTTCCACCGCTTTTTTGTTGGCCTGGACGACCTTTTCCAGATCTCCCAGCTTAAAATAGATGTAACCCAGGTTGACACAGGCCTCAAACATGCGGCCACTGTTGGCTATGGCCTCTTCGAAAAAGTTAATGGCCTCTTCAAATTTGCCCTGCTGCATGAGGGAAACCCCTAAATTATACTGGGCGTTGGCACATTCAGGGTTTTCATTGAGCATGCTAATTTGTTCTTCAATAAATTCTCTGGAATCCTGTGGGCTGGTCATTATTATCGGCCTTTCTAACATAAATTTACAAATGTATTATTAATCAGCATACCCCGACCGCCGGTTATCTATTAATTCAATCTAAAGCGCGGGATTTT
The DNA here is from genome assembly GCF_008124625.1 of Desulfallas thermosapovorans DSM 6562. Classification (NCBI taxonomy): domain Bacteria; kingdom Bacillati; phylum Bacillota; class Clostridia; order Eubacteriales; family Desulfallaceae; genus Desulfallas; species Desulfallas thermosapovorans. The sequence goes on along the minus strand of NZ_VNHM01000004.1, from coordinate 106,665 downwards.
CAGACTCTTTAAAAAGAGAGGCTATAGTCCGAACGGGCTAACAGCCTCTCCCCCCAAAATTCAACGATTTATTCCGGATCCTCGGTCATACCCCGGCCTTTGAGACCGTACATGGTGCTGCTGCCGGTGGAAAAGTAAATCAGTGTTCCTTCATTAATAAGTGCTGTGCAGGCTTTTTTAATGTCCCTCATTTTGGCGTCCGGGTTGACCTTCTGCACGGCTTTTTCGATATCTTTAAAATAAAACTTGGTTTTCTTGCTGTTCTCGGCAAATTCCACAATGGCTTTTTTAATTTCGTCCATATTGACACCCTCTCTTTCCCTTAAACAAGTTTAACGCGTATAGTGTAAATAAAGGGTTAGCCCTGCTGCTGCAATTGGTTTTGCAGCAGCAGGTCTAAACCCTACCTTAATTCGGATAAAATTATTCTATCCCGCCAGCCGTTTTTGATACGTTCCAGGCCGCATCAGTAAACTTGAACTGAGTGCTGGTCCGCCAGGTATCGTAAGCCAGACGATAATCGTCAATGAGGTGCTCGGTGAATTCCAGGCCGGTCTTTTCGAAGAATTTCTCCCAGCCGATCCGCTCGGCCCAGTCACCCAGGCGCTCATACTTGTTGGCATCGGCAGCGTAGGCTTCCAGAATTTTCTTAACGTTTTCCACCACTTCCGGGAATCTCGGGAAGTTGTTCGGCAGCCAGGGCACAACAACCTTGGAGAATTTGGGCTGGCTGATCCGGTTGGAAATCTTGCCACCGGCCAGAATGGTCACGCCGTCGCCTTCCTTGTCGGAAAGAGGCAGCGCCTGGCACATGGTGTAGCAGTTACCGCAGAACATGCAGCGATCTTGCTTAATTTTGACGGTTTTGCCGCCTTCGGGAGTTTTGTCCGGGGAAATGGCGCCCACCGGGCAAGCTGCAATGGCCAGCGGAATTTCGCAAACCTTATCGATAACTTCGTGGTCGATAATGGGAGGCTTGCGGTGGTATCCCAACAGGGCGATGTCGGAGCAGTGCACGGCACCGCACATATTCAGGCAGCAGGCCATGGATACGCGCACTTTGGCCGGCAGTTGCATGCCCTGGAAGTATTCAAACAGCTCATCCGCCACGGCCTTAACCATGGAGGAAGCATCAGTGGCCGGGGTATGGCAGTGTACATAACCCTGGGTATGCACGATATTGGTTACGCCGGCACCGGTGCCGCCGATGGGGAACTTGTAGCTGCCGGATACGAATTTACGGCTTTCCAGGTCCTTCTTCAGGGCTTCCAGTTTTTCAACGCTGTCCACCAGGAACTCGATGTTGTTACGGGTGGTGAAGCGCACATAGCCGTCACAGTATTTATCAGCGATGTCACAGATTTCCCTGACGTGCTGCACGGTCATAAACCGGGCCGCACCGCATCTTACGGTGTATACTTTGTCACCGGTTTCGGATACGTGCACCAAAATGCCGGGTTCCAGTACTTCGTGATAAGCCCATTTACCATAGTTATTCTGAATGACAGGAGGGAAGTACTGCCAGAAGTGTCTGGGTCCCAGGTCTGTCAACCTGTCCTTCAGGGGATCCTTGGGATCATACAATCCGAGTCTTTCTGTAGATAACGCCATGAAACAAACCTCCTATCTCTTATGTCTGGCCCGATATTCTTTAATATCCCTGGTCCAGCCGCCGGGTACGTCCTCTTCCTTCCAGAAAATGTACGGGTTTTCACGCGGGGTTTTAACCATCTGCGGCGCCGGAGGCAGGCCGATGATTTCAAGGAATTTAGGCAGACCAAAGCGCTGCATTAATTCACCCAGACGCTCACGGTTTTTACCTTCTTCCATCCAGAATTCCCATACTTTTTCGATAAACTCTTTAATGTTGTCATAAGGCGGTTCGGCCTTCATAAAGGGAACAATCAGGGTAGCCATTTGAGCGCCTTCCAGAATGGGGGCCTTGGCACCCAAAAGGATGCTGATACCGGTGTCTTTACCGGGTTTAAGGGCTTTGGGCATTACGTTGATGCAGTGCATGCAACGGGTGCATTCTTTATTGTCGATGACAAGCTCGCCGTCCACCAGGGACATACACTTGGTGGGGCACAGGTCAATAACTTCTTTCTGAATATCAAACTTACCCCAATCTCTTCCCTTATGGGCACCGCCGTTGGGTACGACATCCCCGGCGATGTATGCTTTAACGGCATCCTGGTCAATGCGGATGTCATCTCTCCAGGTACCGATGAAGGACATGTCGGAACGGGCAATGGAAGCCACGCAGCCGTTCGGGCAGCCGTCAAACTTGAACTTGAATTTATACGGGAAAGCCGGACGGTGCAGCTCGTCTTGATAGTACTGGGTCAGTTCATAGCACAGATCCTGGGTGTCGTAGCAGGCAAATTCACAGCGGGCCTTACCAATGCAGCAGGAAGGTGTCCGCAGGTTGGAACCGGAACCACCGATGTCCTGGCCCAGCACGTGGGTCAATTCGAAGAAAATGGGCTCCAGCTGTTCGGTGGTGGTACCCAGAAGTACCAGGTCACCGGTGGAACCGTGCAGGTTCATCAGGCCGCTGCCCCGGTATTCCCACATGTCACAGACAGTACGCAGGAAATCAGAATTATAAAACTTACTGGCCGGCTGGTTAACCCGGATAGTATGGAAATGGGCGATGGAAGGATATTTTTCCGGAAGGTCGGAATACCTGCCGATAACACCGCCGCCATAACCAAACACGCCGACGATACCGCCGTGTTTCCAGTGGGTTTCACCGTCGTCAAAGGATACCTGGAGCTGACCAAGCATGTCCTCGACAACATCCCGGTCGATGAGCATTCTGTCATCGGCCAGTTTCCTTCTATGCAGGGCTTCCTGCTTGGCGTCGGCCACAAAGCTGGGCCACGGACCTTTTTCCAGTTCTTCCAAATCAGGAATGTCATGCTTGATTTTAAAATTTTTCAGTTCTTCTTCTGTATAGTTCATTAATTCTTCATCGGAGTAAATTCTTGTCTCCTGGTACTTAATTTCCTTTTGTGGTTCTTTTGGCTCAAAAGGCACTGCAATACCTCCTTTTGTTAAATAAGCTTAATAGCAAATAAAATGTATGTTTAATGGCCTGACTTCAGTAGCCCGGTGACACCTCCTTCCAAAGTACAAATAATAAAGCCGCAAAAACGCGAAAACCCAGCCTCACCAAACGAATGCTCAAGCGTTTGAGGCTAAGGAATAATATCCTGGTATAACATTACAAAAAGCCGTCTTAGTATGAAATTCGTTATTTTCTGCATTATTCCTGCCGGTCAACCTCATTTTTTTAGAAACTTGTCCATAACAAAGCCTTGTTTTTATTGTAACTAATTAATCAAGCCTAGTCCAGAGGTGGTAGATGGCAATTTACCGGCAGCGCTTTGAAGCGTTTTTTTCATACCGGGCTGAAATTACATTTAGCCGCTACACAGCACCGGGTATGTTAAAAAGGTCACAATAGAGTATACACCGGACATGCGACTTGACTATATGGCGGTAATAAGTGGTAAATATATGGACTGGTGTTCGGTCTGAGTTTTGAACCCGCACCCGGGAGGGCCGAAATCTCCAACTACCATCTAAACTATTCGCTATGCTTTATTATATTCCTCCCCAGCTGCCTTACTTTTTTAAATTATCCGGTTATTTATTGCTGCTTTACATATGTTATAATGTTGTTGAATTTAAGGATGTGATCTTTTTTGGGCCAAACCGTTTACGGAAATACCCGGGGTTTAAAAAAGGTTGACCTGGATTCGTTACAAAGCATTTATGATATGGTAATTGATAAGGACCAGGTCATCTCTCCGGAAATAGCCCGAACCATGGCTGTAATTTCAAGCGGCAGCCAGCGGGAACTGGCTGTGTTTATTGACCGGCAGGGGCGAGTGGTATCGGTCGGTGTGGGTGACGCCGCTACGGTACAGCTCAAAGCGCAAAGCAAACGGCGCAGTGCTTACCGGCTATCGGGCCTGCGCTGTATCCATACCCACCCTGCAGGCGGCGGGCAATTAAGCGCGGTGGACTATGCCGCCCTTTATGATATGCGCCTTGATGCAATGGTAGCCCTGGGGGTGCTGGACGGTAAAATAAAGGAAGCCCGCCTGGCTTGTCTGGAGCCCCGGGACGGGCAGCTTACCCAAAATTTTCGGGACTTTGGGCCGCTGTCCCCTGAGCAGTTAACCGGTTTTCCCTTAACAGAGCTGATTAAAAGCATTGAGGACAATATCATACCCCCTGCTTCAATTACCACCACCGCAGACCGCCAGGCTGAAAAAGCTATACTGGTTACCATAGATGGTGCAGACTCTTTGGACGAACTGGCCTTGCTGGCCGAGACCGCCGGGGCGGTGCCCGTAGCCAGGGTGTCCCAGCGCAGGCAGCGGCCCGACGCGGCATTTTTTATCGGGCGGGGCAAGGTGGAAGAATTGGCCCTGCACAGGCAGCGCCTGGGGGCGGATTTGGTGATATTTGACGACGAACTCAACCCCACCCAGACCCGCAACCTGGAAAACTCCATCGGCTGCCGCGTTGTAGACCGCACATCTTTAATATTGGATATTTTTGCCCGGCGGGCCCGCACCAAAGAGGGCCAGTTGCAGGTGGAACTGGCCCAGTTGCAGTACCTTTTACCCCGCCTGACCGGGCTGGGCACCGTCCTGTCCCGCCTGGGCGGCGGCATCGGGACCCGGGGACCCGGGGAAACCAAGCTGGAAACTGATCGCCGCCACATCAGGCGGCGCATTGAAGAGCTAACCGGTGCCATTGAGCAAGTGCGGCGTCACCGCCGCCGGCAGAGGCAGGGCCGCCGTAAAGCAGCCGCGCCCGTGGTGGCACTGGTGGGCTATACCAATGCGGGGAAAAGCACTTTACTAAACACTTTGACCCGGGCTAAAGTATATACGGCAAACCAGCTTTTTGCCACCCTGGATCCCACCACCCGCCGCCTGGTACTACCCGGAAACCGGGAGGTTCTTTTAACCGATACCGTGGGGTTTATCCGCAAATTACCCCACCACCTGGTAAAGGCCTTTCATGCCACCCTGGAAGAGGTGGTGGAAGCGGATCTCCTGCTCCACGTAGCGGACGCATCCCATCCGGAACTGTTGGCACAAATTACCGCCGTGGAGGGTGTTCTAAAGGAACTGGGCGCCCGGGACAAGAACACCATACTGGTTTTAAACAAAATAGATCAACCGGTAAACCACAAGCTTGTGGAGCAGGTTAAACTCTCCTACCGGGGCCAGGTGGCGGAGGTGTCCTCCCGGGACGGTACCGGCCTGGACCGGCTCAAGGATCTAATCATCCAAAACGCCCTGGGCCTGCGCCGGCGGGTTAAAGGCTGGCTGCCCTATGACAGAACAGATTTGCTGGCATTGCTGCACCGGCACGGGGAGGTTTACAGCGAACAGTACACCCCCCGGGGTATCCGGGTGGAGGCGGCGGTGGATGAAAATCACTGGGCGGCCGTGGCACCCCACATACAGCAAAACGACTTTGAACCACCGGTTTGACCGGGGCCACCGGCACCGGCAACTCACCCATTAACGCGCCCTGTGGTACAACCCATGGCAAGCAATGTTATTACCCGCTAAATACCCAAGAACCTCTCCGGGAATTGCCGGAGAGGTTCTTTGATGTTTATTTATTACCCTGTGCCCTTTGTATTTTGGCCCAGGTGTCCTTTAACGAGACTACCCGGTTGAACACCGGCCTTCCGGGGACAGTGTCCCTATCGACGCAAAAATAACCTTGTCTCAGGAACTGGTACCTGCTCCCCGGCCGGGCACCGGCCAGGCTGGGTTCCACCAGGCAGGAGGTTAACACCTCCAGGGAATCAGGATTCAAATTGGCCCTGAAGTCTTCGTCCTCGTCCGGGTTTTCCTTGGTGAACAAGTGGTTATACAAGCGCACTTCCGCTTTTACGGCGTGGGCGGCCGAAACCCAGTGCAGCGTGCCCTTGACCTTGCGCGTTTCGGTGCCCGTGCCGCTGCGGGTACCGGGATCATAGGTGCAATGCAGTTCCAGCACTTCACCGGTCTGCTCATCCTTGACCACATGCTCACATTTTATTATATAGGCATGTTTAAGGCGCACTTCACGGCCCGGGGCCAGGCGGAAGAATTTTTTGGGAGGATCCTCCCGGAAATCATCCCGCTCTATATACAACTCCCGGGAAAAGGGTACCTGCCGGGAGCCCATCTCGGGACGCTCGGGATTATTCTCGGCCTCCAGCATTTCCACCCGGCCTTCGGGATAGTTGTCAATGATAACCTTCAGCGGGCGCAATACCGCCATGGCCCGCATCGCCCGGGCATTCAAATCCTCCCGGATGCAATGCTCCAGCATGGCTATATCAACAACACTGTTGCTTTTGGCCACCCCGATCCGCTCACAAAAGTCACGAATCGCTTCCGGCGTATAGCCGCGCCTGCGCAGGCCCGATATGGTGGGCATACGGGGGTCGTCCCAACCGCTGACCACCCCATTTTCCACCAGCGCCCGCAGCTTGCGTTTACTCATCACGGTATGACTGAGGTTAAGCCGGGCAAATTCAATTTGCTGCGGGTGACAGGGAACGCTCACATTATCCAGCACCCAGTTGTACAATGGCCGGTGGTCTTCAAATTCCAGCGTGCAAACCGAGTGGGTAATACCCTCAAGGGCATCCGAAATGGGATGGGCAAAGTCATACATGGGATAGATGCACCATTGATCACCTGTACGGTGGTGGTGGGCCCTTTGGATGCGGTACAGCACCGGGTCACGCATATTCAAGTTGGGGGAGGCCATATCTATTTTGGCCCGCAGCACCCTGGATCCGTCCGGGAATTCCCCGGCCCTCATCCTCTGGAATAAATCCAAATTTTCTTCCACAGTGCGGTTGCGGTAGGGACTGTTTTGCCCCGGTTCCTTCAAAGTGCCACGGTACTCCCTGATTTGCTCCGGGGTCAAATCACAAACATAGGCCTTCCCGGCCTGGATCAGTTCAACAGCGTAGCCGTAGAGCTTTTCAAAATAATCAGATGCGTAATAAAGCCGGTCGTCCCAATCAAACCCCAGCCATTTAACGTCTTCCTTAATGGAGTCCACATACTCCACTTCCTCTTTGGTGGGGTTGGTGTCGTCAAAACGCAAGTTGCACAGCCCGCCAAAGGTCCGGGCCAGGCCAAAATTCAGGCAAATGGACTTGGCATGTCCTATGTGCAGGTAACCGTTGGGCTCGGGTGGGAACCTGGTATGCACCCGCCCGTCATTTTTATTATTTTTTAAATCTTCCTTGATAATATTGTGGATAAAATTCATGGCCGGTAATTCGTTGTTCAGAGCCGTCATATTTTGAGATTTCCTCCTTAAACAGGGCATTGTACGGGTATAATACTGGTTCATATTTCCATATATTGCCCCGAAAGATTACCATTTATGTGCATATCCATTTTCGTGTTCTACATTTATATCCATAATCCTTTAAAAGACTGTCCAAAAAAGCCTGCGGGAGATCACTTACAGTCTCCAAGTTGGCTGGCTTTTGCTGTGCTCATACAGGTGCCAGGTGCTCCCCAGGTTGAATGAAATTCCTTCATGACGTTTTGTGCCCTGGAAAGGCATGCACATAAGGTTAAAAAGTAAGCCTGCTTTTCGGACAAACCCTTTATTCGGACAAACCCTTTAATTTAATTAAGATTCCGCAAGTGGCATATAATACTTGGGCCGGCCCAATGGCTCATTAAGTATTTTTCACCTTGCGGCAGGATATTTTAACAAAATTTATAAATTTAACCGTGAGGGCAATAAACCACACAGAAAAAGAGCTTATCAGGAGGTAGCGCAAAAGTGTTTAACAATAAGAGCCGGTTATGGCTTTTTATACTGGCCTTTATCTACATGCTGGCCATAACCATACCCGCAGCCCATGGAGCGACGGGTGCCGTAAATCCATTACTGGGACCATTCAATACCCCCCATCAAACACCGCCCTTTGACCAAATTAAAACCGGGCATTTTATGCCGGCCATTGAGGAATCCATAAAACAGGGCCGGGCAGAAATTGAGAACATTATTAACAACCCCGAAACGCCTACCTTTGCCAACACCATCGAGGCACTGGAGAAAAGCGGGCGTTTACTGAAAAGAACCGCCAGTATTTTATTTCAGTTGAACGAAGCCGACACCAATCCGGAGTTACAGGAGGTTGCCGCGGAGGTTTCCCCCATCCTGGCCGATTTTTACAATGACATCACCCTTAACGAAAACCTTTTCGCCAAAGTAAAGTATGTTTACGAAAATTGTGACCGCAACCTGCTTACCGCCGAACAAAAAACACTGCTGGAGAATACCTACCGGCAATTCGTCAGAAACGGTGCCGAACTGGAGGATGGGGAAAAGGAAAGAATGCGGCAAATTTCCCGGCGCCTTGCGGAGCTGGAAATGAGGTTCATGGAAAACGTGCTGGCGGACACCAAAAACAGTTATGTACACGTCACCGATAAACGCGAGCTAGCCGGCTTGCCCCAAGCTGTGGTGGAATCAGCGGCAGATACCGCCCGGGCACAGAACATGACGGGTTGGGTGTTTACCCTGGATTACCCCACTTATATTTCTGTGATGAGTTATGCCGATAACCGCGGGTTAAGGGAGCGGATGTATAAAACTTACGGCGGCCTGGGCAGCAACGGTAAAAATGATAACAGTGCCATCGTAGTGGAAATAGCCAACTTGAGACTTCAGGCAGCCAAGTTACTGGGCTACCCCACCCATGCCCACTATGTGCTTGAAGAACGCATGGCGCGAAACCCCCGCACGGTGGAAGATTTTCAAAACAAGTTGTATTATGCCCTCCAGGGTGCGGCCAAAGAAGAGGTTCAAAAGCTGCAGAAATTTGCCGCCGGGCTGGGGTTGGAATCAGAGCTGCGGCCTTACGACTGGAGTTATTATGAAAACAAACTAAAGGACCAAAAATTATCCTTCAACGAAGAAGAACTCCGGCCCTATTTTCGCCTGGAGAACGTCCAGAAGGGTGTTTTCCAACTGGCCGGGCGTTTATATGGTTTAAAATTTAAGGTTAATAAAGACATACCGGTCTACAATCCCGAAGTAACGGCCTATGAGGTTTTTGATGCCGACAACAGCTTTTTGGGCGTGTTATACCTGGATTATTTTCCCCGGGCCGGTAAGGCCGACGGGGCCTGGACCGCACAGCTGGCCGCCCCGGAAAAGTACCAGGGACAGAATTTAAGGCCTCAGGTGATGGTGGTATGTAATTTTACTAAACCCACCAAAACCGAGCCGTCATTGCTGACATTGCACGAAGTAACCACATTACTCCATGAGTTCGGGCATGCGCTCCATATGCTGCTTGCGGATGTTACCTATGCTGCAACCTCCAGTTATTATGCCCACTGGGATTTTATTGAATTGCCTTCGCAGCTTATGGAAAACTGGGTCTACCAAAAAGAGTTCCTGGACATGTTTGCGGTGCACTATAAAACAGGAGAAAAAATACCTGCGGCATTAGTGGAAAAAATCCGGGAGCAAAAGAGGTTCCATATTGCCTTTAACAGGCTGCAGCAAGTGCGCCTGGGAAATATTGATCTGGCCTGGCACACCATCACTTCCCCGGTGCAAGTGCCGGTAAGCCAATTTGAAAGGGAAGCCAGTGAAGAGCCCGCACTGCTGCCCCTTGTGGAAGGGTGCCTGGTAAGCAACAGCTTCTCTCATATTTTTGCCGGCGGATATGCTGCGGGGTACTACAGTTATTTGTGGTCCGAAGTCCTGGCCGCCGACGCCTTTGTTGCCTTTGAAAAGAACGGCATCTTCAACAAAGCCACGGCTGCATCATTCAGGGATAATATCCTTGCCAGGGGGGCCTCGGAACACCCGGCGTTGCTTTACCAGAGATTCCGCGGCCGGGATGCCGGTATTGACGCGCTGCTGGAAGATTTTAATATTGAAACAAAACATTTTATACCGGAGGGGTTTGTCTATCTGGATGAAGTAATACCCAACGTGGAGTTGGATATCCGTTACTTTGGGGAGAACAATTTCACCGGGCGGCCGGTGGACGGTTATCTGGCCCCCCGGGCCGTAATCTCCGAACCGGCGGCCAGTGCTTTGAAAAAAGTGCAGCAGGAATTAAATCAACAGGGTCTGGGATTAAAAATATTCGACGCTTACCGGCCCCAGCGGGCGGTTGATAATTTTGCCCGGTGGGCCGCCGATGTAAAAGACACCAAGATGAAAAGTCAATTTTATCCTGACATCGATAAAAGCAACTTATTCAACCTGGGATACATTGCTCATAAATCCGGTCACTCCCGGGGCAGCACCATCGACCTGACCATCATCAGGCTTGATAACGGAGAGGAACTGGATATGGGCAGTCCCTTTGACTTTTTCGGCCCCATTTCCCACCATGATACCGAATTGATTACAGAGGAGCAAAGGGAGAACCGCCAACTACTTAAGGGCCTGATGGAAAAGCACGGTTTTGCGGCTTACCCGGAGGAATGGTGGCATTATACATTAAAGGATGAACCCTACCCGGATAAGTATTTTGATTTCCCGGTGCAATAAATAAATGTATTATTGTTAAAAGCTCAACTGCCCTCCCGTATGCGGCAGTTGAGCTTTTTTTGCCAAATCTGAATGCCCGTCCCCGGACCGGGACCACCACCACATGCCACTTCAAATTGCCGAAATTTGGTGGTTGGTCGCGTAAATTGCGATAAAAACATGCTGTATTTAAAAGGATTTTTTGCTAAACTGTTGAAAAGAAAGTTTTTGCAATACTGGGTATAGTTTCTATGGCCAGCTTTGCTGGATTACGCGGGTTTTTGCGGTTTCCCACCGGGGCGGCTGTTTGGCACCGTCCGGACAAAACCCCACTGTACTGCCATTTGAGGTGCGTAATGTTGCAGACATTATTGTTCTTTACCCAGGGAATTCCTGAATGCACGGGGCTGCTTGCCTGCACTTTGGCTCTGGTCAGGGTGGAGATTCGCTGGAAAATAGTTATTACCACCGCCGTTGTTTTTACAGGGATTATTTACATCATAAGAAATTTACCCGTCACCTTTGGTTTGCATACCGTAGTGGCTATCTTAATTTACGCTGTGTTCATTTCCAAAGCCACCAGAGTTCCCCCTTCAATAAGCTTTATGGCGGTATTTATCACTGTGGCTGTTTTATTATTTGTGGAGGCCCGCATCAGCGAACTGTTTCGAGCTCTGCTAAGCAATGAAATAACCATCATGCTATCGGCTTATTCTTTATGGCAATTAACAGGATTGCCCCAGGGCATATTGCTGATTGCAGGTGCGATATTAATTTCAAAATACAGGAAACCGGTGGATGATATGTGGAGAATATGAACCGCCTTCATTGCCCGGTATAAGATAAGCTGATTAGGATTTAGCGTTTACGCCGCCGCCAGGCACTGGTTGTCCCTTTGACACTACCGCTTATTGAGGTGTGAAGATGCTGCAGACACTTTTGTTCTTTGCACAGGGAATCCCCGAAACTGCAGGTGTTGTTGCCTGCAGCCTGGCTCTGGCCAGGGTAAAACTGCGCTGGGGGGTGATCCTGGCTTTTGCGAGCGCATTAACCATGGTAATTTATGTTATCAGAAATATGCCGGTCACCTTCGGGCTGCACACCTTGGCGGGAATATTGCTGAGCACACTGTTCATCGCCAGGTTTACCAGGGTGCCGCCATTCACAAGCTTTATTGTCGTGTTCGCTGCCTATGCTCTGCTGGGATTATTGGAATTAGCCGTATACGAATTATTCGGAACACTTCTAAATACGGAAGCCAGCCTTTTAATGTCCAATCAGCATACGCGAACGTTAATCGGGTTACCCCAGGGCTTTATTCTGATCGCTGTTGCCTTTATTACCGCAAAATATAGAAGAGCCCAGGAAGGAATGTGGAGAATATGAGTTATCTATCCTTCAGCAAGCGCTGGGCGGGTTATCTTAGCCGGAAAACTCGCCTCACAGCAGAGCAGGAAATCATCCTGGCCTATGTTTTGGAGGTGCTGGCATTAAATTTTTTGAATATTTCTTTCACCCTCCTGCTGGGGGCATTGCTGGGTGTGCTGCCCGGCACCATCGCCTGCCTGGCCACCACTATATTGTTCAGGCACAGCGCCGGGGGAGCCCACTCCAATTCCCCCTGGCGCTGTGCTACCGTCACCATTGCCGTTTTTCCCCTTTTGGCCCTGCTGGGTGCATATTTTAGCGGCCTGGGACAGATGTTTGTCGATATACTTACGGCCATAGCCTTTGGGGTGGGGATAAACGCCATGCTATTGCTGGCCCCCGTGGATTCTCCCGCCGCCCCCATTATATCCCCGCTGCGCAGGGCAAAACTGAAAAAGATCTCTGTTTTATTTGTTGTGCTGGCCACCGTCATGGCGATATGGCTTAGAAATACTCCATGGCCGTATACCGAAACAGCCCAGCCGTGTATTGCCTTAACTTTGTTCTGGAGCAGTTTTATGCTTACCCCTTGGGGGCATAAGTTAATGTCGCTTGTGGACAGTATTTCATTAAAAACCAAACCAAAGGAGGTGTAATGAAATGAAAAAGATTACGTCCCGGCTTTGGGTATTTGCCGTTGCAGCACTGTTGTTGTTGGCCAAAGTCACCGCTGCCGCCGCCTCTGCCTGCCTGATTTCCGCCTACCAGCCCGAAGTGCCTGAAGCATTAAGAAAATAAATTAGCCTGTATTTGCTAGTTTATCGCGTTCCGCCATTGCATTGGGGTGGTAATTTCCACCCCTATTTCCTATTTTATGAAAAAGGGTGAAGACCATGACAACAGACAATTTGCGTCAAAGGGAAAATGAAGTACAGGAATATTTAATCACCACCCATATGCTTTGCCTTTTGATCATGATATCTTCACTGGTGCTCAGCAATAAATTTTTTATACCGGACCAAATATATCCTGTTATAAATGTTCGTTTCTTTATTATGGCCGGGCTGGTTGGGCTGTGCTTTATTGTACTTGTAAAAACCAGAAACGGCTCTTTAACGGACGGTATCAATACTATTTCTCTAACCAAGGCGACTTACATATTCTTTCCCTTTACGGTCACAGTGACCACGTTACTGGTTGTAAATAACAGCATCGATAACACCGAAACTATCCTGCTGCTGCCCGTTCTGGTAACCGCTTCACTGACCGGCAAAACAGGCGGGTTAGCCACGTCCACCCTTTGCACTTTGATATTGTTGCTCTATAACAAATTCTTTATTGGCAGCACAAACATTTACCAGGCCATGGAAGCGAATTTGCTTTTTATCGGCATGATGTATGTGGTGGGCTGGCTTGTAGGGGGATTGACCAGCATGGAGGCGGAACACCGCAAGCATTTGCACCGAAGCCTGCAAACACTGAAAGAAGAGATTACTTCCAGAAAAAAGGCCGAAGAACAACTGAGGGTATTATCCTGTGCTGTGGAGCAAAGCCCGGTGATGGTGGTAATAGCAAACACCAGCGGCATAATAGAGTATGTCAACGACAGTTTTACCCGCACCACCGGCTATATGCCCAAAGATGTCATGGGTAAAAATTTTTTTAACTTTATGGAGAACCATACCGGAAATTTAGATGAATTATCGGAGATAATCAAAACGGGTAGGAATTGGAAGGGTGAAATAATCAGCAGAAAAGCCGGTGGAAAATATTACTGGGAAAATGCCTTCTTTTTTTCCCTCAGGGATTCCGGTGGCCGGGTTACACATATTTTAAAATTTGCCGAGGATGTCACCGAGAAAAAGCAGTTGGAAAAGGAAATGGCCAACCTGGAACGGCTGAACCTGGTGGGCGAAATGGCCGCCGGCATAGGGCATGAGATAAGAAATCCCATGACTACGGTGCGTGGTTTTTTACAATTATTGAGCGGCAAGGAGAACTGCCGGGAGTACAGGGAATATTTTTATTTAATGATCCAGGAACTGGACCGGGCCAACTCAATAATTACGGAATATCTTTCCCTGGCCAAGGACAGGCCCGTTGATTATAAGCTGCAAAACCTCACTGATATTGTAGCGGCCATAACCCCGCTGATAACGGCCGATGCTACCAACGCGGACAAAATCATAGAACTTGATTTACAGAAAGTGCCTGACCTGCTGCTTGATGAAAAGGAAATCCGGCAGTTGTTGCTGAATCTGGTGCGCAACGGGCTGGACGCCATGGAGCCCAAAGGCAAACTAACCATAAAAACATTTGTCAGCAAAGATGATGAGGTAATATTAGCAGTAAAAGATCAGGGCTGCGGAATTAACCCGGAGGTGCTCGATAAAATTGGTACACCTTTTTTTACCACCAAAGCGGAAGGGACGGGGCTTGGCCTGGCGGTTTGCTACAGTATCGCCGCGCGCCACAACGCAACCATTAAAGTGGATACCGGTACCGGTGGCACCACGTTTTTCGTTGTTTTCAGGCGATCAGGGCCACAGCTTAATATCCTGTTAAGTAATTTAACTTGAAATCATTTTTTTATTTGTTTATTCAGTTTGCCATTATCATAGCCGCCACTTGCCTATCCCTTTACAACGCGCCTCGTAAATAACTTCGCCTGGCTCGCAGGTAAATGTTGCTGGCAATTGTCATACTCAAGCTTGCAAAAACAGACAGGGTTGTTTAAGGAGAGACAAAAGGCCTGGCTGCCGGGCATTATGGTATGCAGCAGCCAGGCCTTTTGCAAATTGCCCGCTATTATACTTACCGTATTCTTACTCTCTGCCTGCGCTTGCTCACATGCCTTAACCGCGCCCCAAACGGGCTTTAACTTCCTGCAAAAATTCCCGGGTATTGACTATCCTCTTCTCCCCTTCCGCCAGCTGTGCCAGATCCCTGGTCATAATCCCCGCTTCTATGGTGTCAGTGACCGCCTTTTCCAAATCGCCGGCGAATTGCACCAGGGCGGGAATACCGTCCAGTTCACCCCTTTTTTTCAATGCCCCGGTCCAGGCAAACAGGGTGGCCACCGGGTTGGTTGATGTTTCCTTACCCTCAAGGTACTGGTAATAATGCCTGGTTACCGTTCCATGGGCGGCTTCGTATTCATAGCAGCCGTCCGGCGAAACCAGTACCGATGTCATCATGGCCAGGCTGCCGAAGGCGGTGGCCACCATATCGGACATCACATCACCGTCGTAGTTTTTACAAGCCCAGATAAAACCGCCGGAGCTGCGCACCACCCGGGCCACGGCGTCATCAATCAGGGTATAGAAATACTCAATCCCCGCCGCCGCGAATTTACCCGCGTATTCCCTGTCATAAATGTCTTGGAAAATGTCTTTAAAATTATGGTCATATTTTTTGGAGATGGTATCCTTGGTAGCAAACCACAAATCCTGCCTTTGGTCCAGTGCAAAGTTAAAGCAGGCCCGGGCAAAACTGGCAATGGATTTGTCCAGGTTATGCATGGCCATGATAATGCCGGGACCGGCAAAATCATGAATTACCTCCCTGGTTTCCCGTCCATCTTCCCCCGTAAAAACAATCTCAGCCCGGCCCGGCCTCTCGACCTTCATTTCCACCCCTTTGTATATATCACCGTAGGCATGCCTGGCGATGGTGATGGGCTTGATCCATGTCTTTATAAAGGGTTTGATATTATTGACCACTATGGGGGTACGGAAAACCGTGCCGTCCAAAACCGCCCGGATAGTCCCGTTGGGGCTTTTCCACATTTGTTTCAGGTTATATTCCTGAACCCGCTGGGCGTTGGGGGTGATGGTGGCGCACTTGACCGCCACACCATATTCTTTGGTGGCCCGGGCAGCTTCCAATGTAATGCGGTCTTCAGTTTCGTCCCTCTTTTTCAGCCCCAGGTCAAAGTATACCGTTTTCAAATCTATGTAGGGGGTTAACAGAGTATCTTTGATATCCTGCCAGATAACCCTGGTCATTTCGTCGCCGTCCATTTCCACCAGCGGAACTTGCATTTGAATTTTTTCCATGTTAAGCTACTCCCCTTTTTGCAGCCGATTTTTTGTCAGCGGATATTAATAAATAACTCAACACCCGCTTTAAGTTGGTCTTTTGGTTATGTTATCCTCTATTTTATACTTGATATCCACTGAATTGTAAAGCTAAGCTTTAATCATTCAATCAACGCTTACCGCTCCCGGTCGCCTTCAAGTTTAAACTTTGGTGCCGGGTGTTGAAAGTATGAAAGAAATTCCTTCACGGCGTTTCGTGCCCTGGAAAGGCATAAATATAAGGTTGAAGGATTTTCATCCTTCAACCTTGCACCCCGGCACCGGGGCATTGTCCCTATCCCTTATAATCATCAACTGTAAGTGCTGTACAGCGTTGCCACCTATATTCTTTCCCTTTCCTCAAAATGGGTATGAAGAAGTTCACGGGCCCGCTGGCCAAAGGGCTTGCCCAGGTAATTTTTATAGAGTTCCAGGATCTCCTTATTCTCATGGGATTTTCTTATTTTTTTGTTTCTATCCTCGGCATATATGGCTGCTCTGCGTTTCTTGATAATTTCATCATTGCCATGGTGGTAGGGTTGTCCCCCTCCGGCGATACAACCGCCGGGGCAAGCCATGATTTCAATGGCATGATAATTAGCTCTGCCATCCCGAATATCCTCCAGAATATGCCGTGCATTACCCAGCCCGCTGGCAATGCCGATATTAAGCTCCTGGTCACCTATTTTAACGGTAGCCCTGCGAACACCTTCCATGCCCCTTAACTCCTCAAACTCAATCTTTTCCAGCGGTTTACCCGTCATCCATTCCGCAGCGGTTCGCAGTGCCGCTTCAATGACTCCTCCGGCTGTGCCGAATATAACTGATGCACCGGTTGCTTCCCCCAGGGGACTGTCAAATTCGCTGTCCGGCAGCTTAACGAATTCAATTCCCGCTTCTTTAATCATTGCTCCCAATTCCCGGGTTGTAATGACGATATCCACATTATTATGGGCATCCTTGGTAAGTTCCGGGCGCTTGGCCTCGGCCTTTTTGGCTATGCAGGGCATGACCGATACCACCACTATATTATCAGGGTCCAAACCCTTTTTTTCTGCATAATAAGTTTTGGCAATGGTGCCCAGCATAATATGCGGTGACTTGCAGGTGGAAGGAACATTGATCAACTCCGGAAATTGGTGTTCAATAAACTTGACCCAGGCGGGACAGCAGTTTGTTAATATCGGTAGCGTTTTGTTGTTTTTCAGGCGATAAATAAACTCCGCAGCTTCCTCCATAACAGTAAGGTCTGCTCCAAAATTGGTATCGAATACCGCGTCAAATCCCATCCGTTTTAAAGCCGTCACCATTTTGCCGGTAACAACCGTACCGGGTTCCATACCGAAAAGTTCCCCCAGGGTAACACGGATGGCGGGGGCGGTTTGGACCACCACATGCTTATCGGGGTCATTGATGGCCTCCCAAACCTTATCGCAATGAAAGGCCTCGGTGAGGGCTGCGGTGGGACAAACCTGCACGCATTGTCCACAATAGGTACAGGAAGACTCCACCATGGGGATATTGGCAAAGGGGCCTACAAAGGCATTAAAGCCACGGCCAATGCCGGAAAGAATACCGCAGGTCTGCACCTCATTGCAGGCAGTCTCGCAGCGCCGGCAATAGATACACTTGTTGGCATCCTTAACGATGGCGTCGCTGGATATATCCTTGGGATAGTCCATCCGCTCCCCTTCCCAGCGAATCTCCCTTACATTCAGCTCCTCGGCAAGGGATTGAAGCTCACATTCCAAATTTTTGGGACATGTGAAACATTCATTGGGATGGTTTGATAATAACAATTCCACCGCCATTCTCCTGGCGGTAATGGCCCGAATGGTATCGGTGCGCACCACCATGCCCTCCTGTACTTTGGTAACGCAGGAGGGCACCAGTTTATTGCGATTACTCCTTGTATCTACCAGTTCCACCATACATACTCTACAGGAAGCTGTTTTATTGTATAGTTGGAAATCGTGCAAGTCCAGGTGGCACAGGGTGGGTATCTTGACACCCGCTTCATGGGCAGCCTCCAGGATTGTTATACCTTCGGGGACGCTTAACTCCTGGTCGTTGATACGGATATGTATTTTTTTCCTTTCTGCATCATGATGCTGTTTGGCTAAAATTTTTCACACCCCCTTTATGATTTCAAGCCAATTTTATTCTTGGGCACATACCTTCCCTCTCCCCGGGGATGATCCACATCCTTGACAAAGGCCAAATATTCGGGCCAGAAATGTTTCATGGTACTAATGATGGGATTGGGGGCTGTCTGGCATAGCCCGCACAGAGAGCTGTCCTTGACCATGTAGGCCAACTGTTTTAAGGCATCCAGGTCCGCCATGGTAGCCTGGCCCGATGTTATTTTGTGGAGCATTTCAAAAAGCCTTTTGGTGCCTATGCGCCCCGGCACGCACCTGCCACAGGCCTCATCCATGGTAAACTCAAGGTAAAACTTGGCTATGTTGACCATATTGTCGTCTTCGTCCATAACAATCATGCCGCCCGAACCCATCATGGAACCTATCTCCAATAGGTTGTCATAATCAATGGGTGTATCCAGGTCCTTTTCGGTGATTACCCCGCCGGAGGGACCTCCCGTTTGCACGGCTTTAAACTTTTTCCCATTGGGAATACCTCCGCCGATATCAAAAATTATTTCACGCAAGGTAATTCCCATTGGCACTTCCACCAATCCCACATTATTTATCTTACCCGCCAGGGCAAAAACCTTGGTACCTTTACTTTTTTCCGTACCCATGGCCGCAAACCAATCCGCTCCCCTGGATATAATCACCGGGATATTGGCAAATGTCTCCACATTGTTTACACAGGTGGGGTGTCCCCAATAGCCCTCTTCAGCCGGGTATGGCGGCTTATAATTAGGTTCGCCCCGCTTGCCTTCACAGGAGTTGATCAGGGCGGTTTCCTCTCCACAAACAAAGGCACCGGCACCATATTTGAGTCTAATATCAAAGTTGAAGCTTGTGCCAAAGATTTCCTTACCCAGAAACCCCAGTTCCCTGGCTTGCTCCATGGCCGTGGTCAACCGGGAGATGGCCAGGGGGTATTCGGCCCGAATATAAACTATACCCTTATCTGCACCGATGGCATAGGCACCGATGGCCATCGCCTCTATTACACTATGGGGATCACCTTCCAAAATACTCCGGTCCATGAAGGCACCCGGGTCACCCTCATCCGCATTGCAGATAATGAATTTCACTTCATCTTCTTGCTGTTTAGTAATCTCCCACTTGAGCCCCGTTGGGAACCCCCCGCCTCCCCGCCCCCGGAGGCCGGATTTTTTTATGGTCTCGATAACCTCGTCCCGGGACATTTGGGTCAGTGCCTTTCCCAATGCTTCATAGCCGCCCAGTGCTATGTATTCATAAATATCCTCGGGATTAATCAACCCGCAGTTGCGTAGTGCAACACGAAGTTGTTTTTTATAAAAGGTCATCTCTTCCTGGGTATGAACCTTTTCCTTTATCCGTGGATCTTCATACAAAAGCCTGTCTACCCTCTTGCCCTTCATGATGTGCTCTTCTACAATTTCCTTGACATCCTTTAGTCCCACCCGGACATAAAATACATTATCGGGTTCTATTTTTACGATGGGCCCCTGCTCACAAAATCCAAAGCAACCTGTGCGGACTACCTTCACTTGCCCGGCCATGCCCCGGGTTTTCAACAGGGCCGTCAATATTTGAATGATTTTATCGCTATTGTTGGCCAGGCAACCCGTGCCTCCACAGACTAAAATATTTTTCTCTTCTGTTGGAGCATCCCGGTGCAGCCTCGGCCTTACGGCGCTTATGGCCGACTGTTTTATTTTATTTAACTCCGCCAGCGATTTTACCCGCATACTGCCCCTCCTGTTCGCCGGTATGTATTTATAATATCGTCCACGTCCTCCACCTTAACCTTGCCATAAACCTTGTCATCCACCATGACGACAGGGGCAAGGCCGCAAGCGCCGATACAGCGAACATCCTTGATGGTAAACAGCCCGTCCCCGGTGGTTTCATTGGATTCAATACCGAGCCTTTCTTTAAATCTTTCAGCAATTTTATCCGCTCCCCGCACAAAACAGGCTGTTCCCATGCAAATATTGATGGTATGTATCCCGCTGGGCTTGGTGGTGAAGTAGGAGTAGAAGCTTACTACTCCATGCACCTCTGCACCGGGAATACCCAGCTTGCGGGCAATAAAAAGCTGCACATCCCGCGACAGGTAGCCAAAAATATCCTGGGCTTTATGAAGGATTTCAATTAAAGCCCCCTTGGTGGTTTCTAAGCTGTTGATAAAGGATTCCAGCTGGTCATATTTCTCCTTGGAAAATTCTCGCTCCAGGGGCTTAGTAACATCGATTTCCTGAGGTTGCGTCAAAACAATCATCACCTTTTCCCAAAATACAAATAATATGTTCCTCCTATATAATTCCAAGAATGCAAGATTTGATTCAGAATCCGGTTTAAAACCCTATCATTTTAAAGCGGCGCAAAAAAAACTCCTTTCCGGTTTAATTGTTAAATTGCTCCCGGAAAAGAGCATCACCCCTGTTGCTACTCTAGCCACAGGGGTGAAAGAAAATGTTTATATGACAACTTCGATTTGCTGGACTCCTACAAACTCATTTGGGAAGAACCCATCATCTTCTGTTTCCAGGCATAATTCAATTGCCTCTTTTATTCTCGGAAGCAATTCTTCTACTGTTTTAGCCTGAGTATGGCAACCTTTTAGTGCAGGAACAGAAGCAATATATATTCCATCCTAATCCTTTTCAATAAGGATTGTGAAATTCAACTTTCTCATCATTACCACCTCAAAGTTATTATACCACTATCCATATAGAACGTTTACAAAAACCTTAATGAAACCTACTTTAGACTCATTTGTGGTAGGGCTCACCACGGGATATTTTAAAGGCCCGGTAAATCTGCTCCAACAGCATTACCCGCATCAGCTGGTGGGGGAAGGTCAGGCGGGAAAAGGACAAACGCCAGTGGACCCGCCTCAGGGCCTGGTCCGGCAGTCCCAGGCTGCCCCCAATGATAAAGGTAACATCACTGCACCCGTCCAAAGCCAGTTTATCCAGGCGGGCTGAAAGCTGTTCCGAGGATACCTGTTCCCCCCGCACGTCCAGGGCCACCAGGTAGGTGTCCGGGCGAAGCTGCCGGGTTATTTTCTGCCATTCCCGCTGTTTTATCTTCTCTTCTTCCGCCGCCGGTAGTCCCTCGGCATAGCCCTCGTCGGCCACCTCTTTTATCTCCAGGCGGCAATAGGCTCCCAGCCGCTTACTGTATTCGTATGCGGCCTCGCGCCAGTATTTTTCCTTTAATTTACCCACCGCAGCTACCGTTATCCTCATCTTGAACCGCCTTCCTAAACCACAAAAAAGGCGCCAAATGACGCCTTTTGCAACTTAAGTTTAATGGTTTTTATTACTGCACCTCGTACGCGCCCTGGCTTTGCAAATAATTGAAGATAGCTTCACCATGCTGCTGTTCTTCTTTTTGAATGTGGTTTAATACCTGCCGGGCATTGGAATTGGTGCATTCAAAAATAGTATTATCGTAGGTACCGGAAATATATTTTTCGGTAACCAGCATATCGTTACACAAATCAATATCATTCTGGTTTGCCGTGCCCGGAGTCATGTTTTGGGCAGCCTGCAGGTACTGGTTTTGGTTCTGGCCCTGGTTTTGGCCTTGCTGGTTTTGCTGGTTTTGGTGGAGATTGGGAACCTGGCCGTTCAACAACTGGTTTATGGTATTCAAATGCTGTTGTTCTTGCTGGGCCAGCGAATTAAACAGCTGTTTAAGTTGAGGATCCTGAGCCTGCCGGGCATAACTTTGATACTTTTGTATACACAGCTGTTCATGTTTCTTTTGATCCTGCAGCAGTAAGTTTTCCTTTTGAGATAGGTTAAATGCCAACCTGGTCCACCTCCTGTAAATGATTACTGTTAGTATTTAACCTATCTTGTTTTTTATACTGGCATGCAAGGGTAGTCCATCACGCTGTGGCCACGCCGTTATCCCGCAGGTACTTTTTCAAGTCAGCAATAATAATTTCGCCGAAATGGAAAACAGATGCCGCCAGCAGTATATCAGCCCCGCCAATTTTCACCGCTTCCAAAAAATGTTCCATTTTTCCGGCACCCCCCGAGGCGATAACGGGTACCTGTACTGCATCTTTAATGCCCTTGATCAAGGGTAGATCATACCCGCTTTTGGCACCGTCACAGGCTTTGCTGGTAGGTAGAATAATTCCCGCACCCCTGGCTTCAGCTTGTTTGGCCCATTCTACGGCGTCCGTCCCGGTGGCGGTTTTGCCCCCGTCTATGTACACCTCGTAACCCGATGGTAACGAAGGATTTTTATCCGCGTCAATGGCCACCACCACTTTTTCCGAGCCGAACCTTTTGGCGGCTTCCTCCAGCAATTCCGGGTGGCGATAACCCGCGCTGCTGATGGAAACACGGTCCGCCCCGGCCGCCAAAACCGCCTCGGCATCGGCCAGGGTGGCAATGCCGCCGCCTACTGTAAAGGGAACAGTGGTTACCCCGGCCACCCGGCGCACCACGTCCAGGGTGGTCTTTCTTTTTTCCAAAGTGGCGGTAATATCCAGAAAGGCCAATTCATCGGCCCCGTTTTCACAGTATGTACGGGTACATTCCACGGGATCGCCGGCATCACGCAAATTAACAAACTGAACACCCTTGACCACCCTGCCCTCTTTGATGTCCAGGCATGGCATAACCAGTACTTTTTTCATAAGTAATGCTATCTTCCCTTCACTAAAGAATAACTACCTGTTTATTCTTCAAACTGTTTTGGAAACCCCTTTCACGAGTATAACACCTGCTTTATTTCTTTAGCAAGCTGTTATTCTAAAAAAGCGGGCAAGTTGGAGCGGTCTTTACTTTACTGGTGCCAGCAAAGTAAAAAAGGCGCAAATTGACGCCTTTTGTAGATAAGTTGATCAAACTTTAAGCCTGACCCCAAGGCTTTTCAGCTTTTCATCCAGCATGTGATAACCACGTTCAATATAATGGGTGTTTTCTATTTCGGTTTGCCCTTCGGCCATGAGGGCTGCAATCACCAGGGCCGCGCCGGCCCTTAAATCCGTGGACTTTACCCTGGCGCCGTGCAGCTTGGTTACTCCCTCGACCACAGCCATACGGCCCTCCACCTTGATACAGGCCCCCATTCTTTTCAACTCATCGGCGATCTGAAACCGGTTCTCAAAAATATTTTCAATGATAATACTGGTACCCTGCACGGTGGATAAAAAGGCCATCATTTGCGACTGCATATCGGTGGGGAAACCGGGATAAGGCATGGTTTTTATATCCACGGGACGCAGTTCGCCCGTGGCGTCAACGGTAAGCATATCATCTTCTTCCCAAACCTGTACACCGGATTCACGCAGTTTGGCGCAGATGGGTTCCACGTGCAGGGGGATGACATTTTCCAGCACTAAATGTCCCCGGGTGGCTGCAGCGGCCACCATGAAGGTGCCGGATTCGATACGGTCCGGAATGACGGCATAACGCACACACCCGCCCAATTCGGGCACCCCTTCCACCTTGATTACATCGGTACCCGCTCCCCGTACTTTGGCGCCCAGGCAGTTAAGGAAGTTGGCCAAATCCACTATCTCGGGTTCCTTGGCCACATTCTCCAGCACAGTTTGTCCCTCAGCCAGGCAGGCCGCCATCATAATGTTTTCCGTGGCCCCCACACTGGGGAAGTCCAGGTAAATACGGGCCCCCTGCAGGCGACCGGCGGTTTTGCCCACGGCGTATCCGCTTTCCAGGCTGATTTGCGCCCCCATACCGGCCAGTCCTTTAAAATGTAAATCCATGGGCCTGACCCCGATATTGCAACCACCGGGCAAGGAAAGCTTGGCGTATCCAAACCTGGCCAGCAGCGGTCCTAAAAGCAGGTTGGAAGCACGGAGCTTTTTAACCAAGTCGCAAGGCGGATCTGCCGCTATGCGAGAGGGTGCCATGATCTTGAGCGATGAATTGCTCAGCCATTTTACCTCGGCCCCGATATGTTTTATGATCTCGATCATTACCCGCACATCGCTGATATCAGGGATATTTTCCAATACTACTTCATCGCCGGCCATAATGGCTGCGCATAAAATAGCCAAAGCTGCATTTTTAGCACCGCTGATACGCACCTTCCCCTGCAGCGGCCGCCCCCCGTCAATAATCAGTTTGTCCATTTAAACCTTATCCTCCCGCTTAATATACAATGGCTGGTTCAGTTCCCCGGACAGCCAGGTATGCCACCCGTTTTCAAACTGTTCCGGAGTCGTTCCCAGGGCCTGTATCATCGAGTCGTGAAAGTTTTTACCCTGTGCCAGATTGTTAATAATTTTATGCAACCCGTCTTCCCCATAGACCGCTACAATGTATTCCACCGCCGATAACGATTGCCTGTAAGCCAGGGTTTGATCGAGCAGTGCATCAAAATTCCGGTCCATGCGTTCCAACGGGTATAATCCCCGATCCCAGATTCCCGGCGGCTGGCTGAACAAAAAACCGGTAATTTTGTATTCTTCGTACTGGGCCAGGCCTTCTGTAAACCAGCGGGGATAATTGCCCCGGGCCACGTAATCCAGCACCAGGTGAGTCATTTCATGGGCCATGGGGCCGGCCTGCCAGAAAATTCGTTTCATTGCCTCGGGATCATCTTCATTTATCCAGGCCCGGGGTGCCAGTACCCTGATCACGCCCCCCCAGTATACGCCCATGGCGTTTTCACTGGCCGGCCAGCCGAAACTGGCATTTAATTCTTCTCTGGAAGCATGGATAATGATGGGAATCTTTCGGGCCGGTGTAAAATTAAAATCGTCACAGATGCGCTGGTAAAAAAGCCGGGTGGTTTCCTGTACCAGTTCCGCTCCCTCTTGATCACCCCGGTAACGGATAATTAAATAGTCATCCTCGGCATGCTGCCACCCGTGGGTGCGCAGTAGCGTCTGAGCCCGGGCTATTTCTCTAAAGAACCCGTATAAATATCCCTTGATACCTCCCGGTACCCTGATCAACATAAATGTGCCGACCATGAACAGCACTGCCAGCACTACGGACAGCAGCTTTACTATATGTGAAGCGGGTTGCTCCTGTTCCTGCAGTATATATTGCTGCTTCATGGTCATGCCAATTCCCCTTTAACTTAGTTAATAATTCAATTATATAATCAACTAAAATACATGCCTACGGTAATTTATAACAGAAAGAGCCAGGTAGCCCTGGCCCGTCTAATTAGTTTGGCCCGCTTGTAATTCATTGATATACTGCTTGGCCTTTTCCACATCAGGTCCTTCTTTTTGGAGGCGCACAAATTCTTCCAATTCTTTTATGCCCTTGCCAACATCACGGCCTTCGTCACTGCGGAAAGCATAAAACTGGCCGGCGTAATAATGGGCATAGGCATCGTCCGGTTTTAATTCCAATGCCTCATCCATCTGGGCGGTGGCCTTGTCATAATCGCCCAGCAAGAAATAAGTTACACCCAGTTCTTTGTGCATTTCCACATCGTCCGGCTTAATTTTAAGCGCTTTATTATAAGTATCCACCGCCTTTTGGCCTTCGCCGTTATCTCTGTACAGCTTGGCCAGCTGGCCCATTAATGCCGTGTTTTGCTGGTCCTCTTTTAATTGGGATTCCAGATCGGCTATTTTTTGTTCGGTGGAACCTGCTTGCTGCACGCCAGCCGTGCCGGCTTTGGATGGTATATTGCTATCGCCGAAGGCCCAAAACATGGAGGAGCCGACCAACCCCACCCCAAGCACCACAGCAAGTATACCGAAAACGATTTTTTGCCGCTTTTTCTTCCTGGGTAAATTGGCAAAGGAACCTGTATTTTTTGCAGACTGCTTGTTATCTTTTTTAACCAAGACTGCTGCCCTCCCTACTTTATTTCCACACATTTTTACACAAATATATTATACATTAATCATAAGGGATAGGAAACAGCATTCCCTGGCAATTTATTTAATGTTTTAAATAAATAAAGCGGGGTTTTTTGGCACACCGTTAACTATTACCTCGAAATGCAGGTGTGGTCCGGTGGAATTGCCCGATGAACCGGCCCGGCCGATAAACTGGCCCCTTTCCACACGCTGCCCCGGTTTTACCGCCGCAGAGGATAGGTGCGCGTACCGGGTCACCACACCGCTACCATGACTTATATCAATACAGAGTCCATAGCCGCCCCGGTAACCGGCCCGCTGTACCGTACCGGCTTCAGCCGCCACCACCGGGCTGCCGTAATTGGCCGCAATATCCACTCCCTCATGCACTCTCCCCCAGCGCTGGCCAAAGGGTGATACAATGGAACCTACGGTGGGGTAAGCAAGGCGCCCGTTGCCGCCCCTGAAGGCCAGCAACTTTTTATTACCTTTGGCGATAACCTGGGGTACCGGCTCTTTGATTACCTTCTGTTCCAAAACCCTCCGTTTTGTTTCCAGGCCGTTTTCCAGGGTGACTTCGTAAACCACTTCCCGCTGGCCGGGGCTGCCCTTTTGCACCAGTTTTTGTTCACCCCAGTAAAGGTTTTGGTCAACCTTCTCCTGGACCCTAAAGCTCATCTCTTCCCGGCGCACATCTTGATAAGTGGTTAGCACATCAACCAGCGGCGCGGGCCGGGATATTTTTATTTGCTGTCCGATTTGCATGGTTTCAGGTGTTAAGTCCGGGTTGGCCTCCATTAGCTCCTCAACCGGCAGCTTGGCCGCAATGGCCACATCCCACAAGGTATCCCCTTCCTTAACCTTGTACTCCCGCACTTCCACACCGCCAAACCGGATATATTCCACCGCCCGGTCAGCATCCATTAAGTCATAACGGTCCACGGTAACCGGTTTAATTTCCACCTGTTGCTTAAAGGACAATTTTCCCTTTTCATCTTCATCGACACTGTATGTATTTAATAGTTTATCCAGTACTTGTTGGGCCACCGCTTTATCTTTAACTGCCACGATTTGTTTGCCGTCAACGAAGATACCGCTGGCTTCATACTGGTGGTCCAACTTTTGCGCCAAACAAAGCTGTATCTCCTTTTTATCCTCCACCGCACCAAACCGCCAGGTGGGGCGATATTTGACAGTATCCGCATTTATTTTGACAGGCATCCCCGCCGAGCTTTCCAATTGCTCCAGGTAATCATTGACAGCAGCTTCAGCAATTTCACGGTCCCTGGCCACCACCACAACCTCACCGTCCCAGACCACGGCACAGCGGGTCAGGCTGAAGAAGGCACAAATAACAAGTACGGGAATACCCAATAACAACAGTGTTTTAATACCCGTACGGGAACCTAGCATTTCCGTCCAGGCAGCTTTTAACTTACCGGTTAATTGGTGTATATTATTTTGAATGTCAATCCCTCCCCTGCACAAATATGCGTAATTTAGCAGAATAAATCAAACTTGGGCAGTATTCATTATAACATCCAAAACATTTGTCGTAAACTTTACATGTACACAAAAAAGGGAAGCACGGCGCTTCCTTTTTTGTGTCTATGTGCAATTAATCCACCCTGGTCTTAATTTTAAGATATAACGCGCACTCCAACCTTTTGCGGGCCAGTATACATCCCAGTGAGTAAGGTTTAAGCAAATCGCCGTTAAAGGCATAGGCATTGGCATGACAGCCGCCACTGCAATGGAACTTGGCCCAACACTGGCAGCATTCGTTTTTATTATAAATATGCGCGCTGCGGAATATATTTGCTATATTTTTTTTGACAACCCCTTCATAAACCGTGCCAACCTGGAAGTCATCTTTGCCCACGAACTGGTGGCAGGGGTACAGCACCCCGCCGGGCACCACCGCCAGGTATTCGGAACCGGCGCTGCAGCCCGTGAGACGTTTGGGCAGGCAGGGCCCGTCCTCCAGATCGATATTGAAATGGAAAAAATCCACCGGCCGGCCCTGGCGGTGCCTTTCCAGTAAATACCTGGTCAGCTTGTCATACTCCTCCATCAATACCGGTATGTCCTCATCTCTAAAGGTATAATCAGTGTCAGCCCCGGCCACCACGGGTTCTACGGAAATGTGGTTTAACCCCGCCTCGGCCAGGTGTTTCACATCGGCGGAAAAATCCAGGTTGTGGCGGGTAAAGGTACCCCTGATGATATACTCCCGGCAATGGGGCGAGCCCGTGAATTCCATGATTTTATCCATCACCTGCCGGTAACTACCCCCGCCTGCTGCGGTAACCCGCATGCGGTCATGCACCTGGGGTCGCCCGTCAACGGAAAGAACCACCGCCAGATCGTGATGGCCGATAAATTGCTGCATCTCCCGGTCCAGCAGGGTGACATTGGTGGTAAGGGTAAACTTGATCTCCTTACCCGCCTCCCGGGCTTTGGTCCGGCCATACTCCACCAAATCCGCCAGCACCGCCCGGTTCATCAGCGGCTCGCCGCCGAAAAAATCCACCTCCACATGCCGCCGATCACCCGAGGCCCGCATTAAAAAATCCAGGGCGGCCCGGCCCACTTCCGCCGGCATCAACTCACGCCCGCCGCCAAAGTCACCCTGGCCGGCAAAACAATAGCGACAGCGCAAGTTGCAGTCGTGGGCCAGGTTCAAACAAAGCGCTTTGACCGTTTCACCCCCGGGCGGCTCGTACCCGCCCGGCAGCGGGTCCGGGGAAAAAAGCAGGCCGCTGTCCGTTAGCTCTTTAATCTCCCCGATTATTTCCATTACCACATCGTTCCCGTAAATAGGACCGTATTTATGCACCAGCCCGGTTTCGGACATGGCCTGGTAATCTTTTATAATTTGCAAGGTGGGCTCATCCACCTCATGCACGGCATTACTGTTGACATCCAGCACTATATTGGTGCCGTCAAAGGTAAAGGCGTGGATCAACTTTATCATTCCCTTCAAAAAAAAGACCTCATCCCGAAACGGGATCAGGTGCAGTTAGTTTTTCTTTTTGGCGCAAGCCTGGTTGCCCACCGTGCAAGATGTCTTGCAAGCCGATTGGCAAGAAGTCTGACACTCACCGCAACCCCCGCTGCGCACGGTGCTTTGCAGCGTCCGGCTGTTAATGGTCTTGATGTGTTTACCCAATATACTTGCCTCCTTGTTAATTGACTAATAAAATTATATGCCAACCAGGGAATAATAAGCAAGGAGTTTTAGCTGTTATTATCTTTTAAAAGACAGCCTTTACACCCGGTCACGCCGGGTTAATCCCAAAATTGCTTTCAGGCCAGCTTATTCAGGTATTTTATTTGTTCAATTTGAGCTTGCCGCAGCCGGCGTTTAAGCCTGCGTTTTTCCCGGGGGTCCGCAGCTTCGGCCACCTGCTGTTTAAGTTGTAAGATCTGCTCTTTATTTTGTTCGATGATTATTTTGTGATCAGCAGTGGTCATTTACCTTCACCTCTCACCTAACTTCAACAAAAAAGAAAACTTTCCTGCCTGCCCGGTGATATGAAATAGTTAAACTGCAGCAGAACATGGCAGGTAAAAAAATCACAATTTCTCCTTATACCAATCAATGGTGAGCGCCAATCCCCGGGCAAAATCATAGTCGGGCGCATAACCCAGCATACCCCTGGCCATGCTTATATCGGCATGGGAATGCTTGATATCGCCTTTACGCTCTGGTCCGAATCCGGGTTCAATGTCTTTACCCAACGCCCTGCACAGTGCATAATAAATATCAATCAGGTAATCCCTGGCACCGCAGGCGATGTTATAGGCCATGCCGGCCGCGGCACTGGGGGCCTGGCAGGCTTTTAGATTGGCCCCGATGACATTGTCTATATAGGTAAAATCACGGCTTTGTTTTCCATCGCCATAAATGGTAGGGCGCTGGTCATTCATTAACTGTTTGATGAATTTGGGAATAACGGCGGCATAGGCACCATTGGGGTCTTGCCTTGGGCCAAATACGTTAAAATAGCGCAAGCCGTAAGTATCAAGATTGTATAGCTTGCTGTACAGCCTGCCGTATTCTTCGTTGGCGCGTTTCGTCAAAGCATAGGGTGATAAAGGGCGTCCCTCCCGGCCCTCCCTTTTGGGCAGGTTTGGCTCATCACCGTAAACGGAGGAACTGGAAGCATAAACGAATTTACGCACCCCCTGCCGCCTGGCCGCCTCCATCATGTTGAGCGTTCCCCTGATGTTTATTTCTTCATATAGTAAAGGCATTTCTATGCTTTTGGGCACGCTGCCCCAGGCTGCTTGATGCAGCACATAATCCACGCCGGCACAGGCCCTCATGCAAACATCCAAATCACGAATATCGCCTTTAATGAAGGTAAAGTTGGGATTACCCGCAAAGGGGGTTATATTCTCCGGCTTCCCGCTGGAAAAATTATCAAGGCAGCGCACCCGGTAACCCTTTTTTAACAGCGCTTCGCACAGGTTGGCACCAATAAAGCCCGCCCCCCCGGTAACAAGAAAAACCGCATCCCTGTCAAACACAACATCCTTATAACCCATGGTCAGGTATTCTCCCCTCAAAGCCTCCAATACAAAAAATTCATGTCCTCCGCCTCTTTTTTGTCAAACATTCCTTTAACGTCAATTAGCACATATACATTTTGCCCCTGGCCCGCACCGGGCTGGGTTGCTGCGGCAGATTCGTCCATGGTACGGGGATATTGGTCTTGATGATTGAACATTTTCTTAATATCTTTTAATTTGATGGACTTGAAAGCTTCATGGGGCACCGCAAAAATTACCGCATCCATATCTACAATTTCTTCCGCATTACGGGGGCTGATTTTATAGGTCTCCCACAGGTCCTCTTGATCAGCCACCGGGTCCACTATTTTTACCTCAATGCCATACTCCTCCAGTTCTTTAACGATATCCACCACTTTGGTATTTCTGACATCCGGGCAGTTTTCTTTGAAGGTTACGCCGAATATCGCCACCTTTGAGCCTTTAATTTGCTTGTTGGCCTTGATCATTTTCTTAACTACGTTTTCAGCGACGTATTTGGGCATGTGGTCGTTTATCTGCCTGCCGGCCAGGATAATTTGGGAGTGGTAGCCCATTTCTTCCGCTTTATAAGTCAGGTAGTAAGGGTCAACCCCTATACAGTGGCCGCCCACCAGCCCGGGGTAAAACTTTAGGAAATTCCATTTGGTCCCCGCCGCCTTCAAAACAGCCTTGGTATCAATGCCCATTTTGTTGAAAATAATGGAGAGCTCATTCATGAAAGCAATATTAATATCCCTTTGGGAATTTTCAATCACCTTGGCTGCCTCGGCCACTTTAATACTTTCGGCTCTATAAACACCGGCCTTAACCACCAGCTCATAAACCCTGGCCACGGTATCCAGCGTTTCATGGTCCATGCCTGATACTATTTTCACGATATTCTCCAGGCGGTGATTCATATCACCCGGGTTGATACGTTCCGGAGAATAGGCGATTTTAAAATCACTGCCGCCCTTTAAGCCCGATTCCTTTTCCAAGATGGGCAGGCAAATTTCTTCGGTGACACCCGGGTATACCGTGGATTCATAAACCACAATCGATCCCCGGGCCAGGTTTCTGCCCAGGATACAACTGGCACTTTTAAGTGCCGTCAAATCAGGTGTGTGATCCTTATTTACAGGAGTCGGCACGGCAATAATGTGAAACCTGGCCTCCCTTAATTTTCTTTCGCCGGCGGTGAATTCCACGGTGGTATTTTTTATAGCTTCGCTGCCCACCTCGCCGGTGGGATCAATACCGGATTTATACAAACCAATTTTTTTTGTATTGACATCGAAACCAATAACCAATGCCTTCCTGGCAAAGGCAATGGCTATGGGCAGACCAACATAACCCAAACCAATCACAGAGATTTTTTGTTGCCTGTTGACTATTTTTTCGTATAAACTCATGCATGCCCACCTGTTCACGTTTTCTTGACAACCACCCCGCCAACCGGGGGTTGATATACCACCAAAATATGCAAAAAAGTGTAATATGCCACCTGGCCCGGCTGGCAAAAATAACCGGGGCCTAAATATATGGCAGGGGCGGGTTGCGTCTCAACCGGCCCGGGGTGTTCTCTACCCTGAAAATAGCGTTAGGTAATTTTTATCCTCTGCTGGTGCCGCGATAGCGGCATGGGTGTCTACCCTGTAAAAAGAATATACTGGCATTTATACTCAATACTTGAAAGATAGGACAAGTTTTGCTATATTATTATCAGCCAAATTAGTTGAGTGCTAACAGCTGCAAATAATGATTGGAAAGGCTTCTGATTTTATTAAGATTGGCGAATTGGGAGTGATTCCAAATTACTACAACAGCAATAACACTCCCAGCTTATGCCGGGGGTTTTTTTATGGTACCAAAAAGGAGGTGCGTTGAAGGCATAAAAATCCATTAACAAACATTGCAATTGCCAACAAATGTAACTGTCTATAGTTAGATTTTTTTCATTACAAAGGGAGGTATTGTATTGTCTAAAATCAACATAGCCATTGCAGGCGTTGGGAATTGTGCAAGCGCTTTATTGCAAGGAATAGAAATGTACAAAAACTCGCCCCAAGAGGCTGTCGGGCTGATGAATTATGAGGTTGGCGGTTACAAACCGGGTGACATTAACGTAGTTGCAGCCTTTGATATTGATAAGCGGAAAGTGGGCAAAAAGCTGCAGGAAGCAGTGTTTGCCAAACCAAATTGCACTGCTGTGTTTTATGACCAGTTACCTGACTATACGGTTGAAGTGCAGATGGGGCCTGTTATGGATGGCGTTTCAGAACACATGGCTGATTACGAACCGGATAAGAGTTTTGTGGTCGCCGCTGAAGAACCCTGTGATGTGGTTAAAGTGTTAAAGGAAAGCGGCGCGGAAATTTTAATCAATTACCTGCCCGTGGGCTCTGAAAATGCCGCCAAATTTTATGCCCAAGCATGCCTTGAAGCCAATGTCGGTTTTATCAATGCCATGCCGGTGTTCATTGCTTCAGATGAAGCCTGGGCCAAAAAATTCAGCGATAAAAATATTCCAATTATCGGTGATGACGTAAAAAGCCAGGTGGGAGCAACCATTGTCCATCGCACGTTAACCAAGTTATTTGAGAATCGCGGTGTAATCCTTGACCGCACTTACCAGCTGAATTTTGGCGGGAATACTGACTTTTTAAATATGCTTAACCGCAGCAGGCTTGTTTCCAAGAAAAAATCAAAAACCCAGTCGGTGCAGGCCGAACTGAAAACTGCCCTGGCTGATAACAATATTCATATTGGACCCAGCGATTACATCCCCTGGTTAAATGACAATAAAATCTGCCATATACGCATGGAGGGGAGAGGGTTTGGCAATGTTCCATTAACCCTGGAGGTTAAACTTTCCGTGGAGGACGCGCCCAACAGCGGAGGCGTTATGATAGATGCCATCAGGTGCATGAAACTGGCTTTAGATCGCAAAACCGGCGGTATATTGAATTCCATCTCAGCTTTTACCATGAAATCACCGCCAGTTCAGTATACCGATACAGAGGCGAAAAGGATGGTGGCTGAATTTATCAGTGGCGGGAGGGAGCGCTAGTGAGAGCTGTCCTGCTTGCTGCCGGCGAAGGAAAGAGGCTAAGGCATTATTTTAAGAGGCCCAAGCCTCTTATACATTTATTGGGGCTCCCTTTGATAGAACGGAATATTCTTACCCTACGGGAATGCGGTATTAAAGATTTTATAATTATAACCGGTTGTTATGACAGTGCACTGCGGGATTGTTTGGGTACCGGAGAAAAAATGGGGATAAATATAAAATATTTGTATAACCCGGATTGGAAACTGGGCAACGGTTTATCAGCACACACTTTTCATAAAGAATTTAAACGGGATGAAAAATTTATTTTAATGATGGCGGATCATATTATTGGATCTGATGTAATAAAAGATTTTGTTGCCGAAGCAGGCAATATTAAACAAAATGAAATTTTGCTTGCCGCCGACAGGCGATTGGAAGGTGTTTATGACTTACCCGAGTGTACCAAAATCAAAGCCGAAAACAATTATGCCCTAGAGCTGGGCAAAGGCCTGCAGGAATTTAACGCTGTGGACTGTGGTCTTTTTATTGGTACCGGAGCACTTCTGGATGCTTTGTCCGGCTCCATAGCCGAGGGAAGGTATGCCCTCACCGATGCGGTAAACAGGCTGGCCGGGCTAAATAGGGTTAAATTGCATTTTATAGACGGTCCCTGGGTGGATGTGGATGATTTAGCCAGCTATAAACATGCCGAAAAAATGCTGTTGCAATCATTAATACCACCAAAGGACGGTTTGGTTTCCAAGTTTATTAACCGCAAATTCTCCCTGGTGATTACAAAATTTTTGGCCCAAACCGGGGCAACACCAAATCAAATTACCTTTTTTTCGTTCTTGATCGCTGTGGCTTCAGCTATTTGTTTTGCCACGGCTAACCCCCTTTGCGGGGGGCTTCTGGCGCAGTTCAGTTCCATAGTTGATGGGGTTGATGGAGAAATGGCCCGTTTAAAATTTCTCAAAAGCAATTACGGAGGAATTTTTGATTCTATCCTGGATCGTTATGCAGATTTTTTGATTATTATTGGCATGACATATGCCTGGTATGCTGCCACGGGCAACACCACAGCGCTGCTGGTTGGTTCGGCCGCACTGACCGGGATGCCCATGTCCATGCTTTTCAAGGAAAAATTTCAGGCCGTCACCGGCAAGCCCTTTTTACCCGGTTATGACGGCATATCCCGTTACCTTTTGGCCAACCGTGACGGCAGGCTGTTTATTATCATGCTTGGCGGTATTTTCAATCTGCTTCCATTTACTTTGATTTTATTAGCGGCAGTAACTCACCTGCAGACATTGATCCGCCTTTACAATGCCCGTAAACTAGCGTAAAAACAGGCAGCCATGCTGCCAGCGCAGCACCGGCAGGAGATGAAAATCACCCAACCCTATTTTCAGAATAGCTGTTAAATGATGGGACGGGCGCGCCTGCGGGTAAAAACGTGATTGGAAAGATTAAATTCTTCCAACAAAGCCAGGGCTTCATCTATATATTCACCCAGTTCACCGGGAGTATGGGCATCGGAACCCACAGTAAAAACTTTAAGGCCTTCCTTTGCCGCCAGGTCGATTATCTCCCTGGTGGGGTGAAATTCATTTAGCCCCCTGCGAATGCTTGAAGTGTTGATTTCCAATCCCATTTCCCTGCGGGCCATTTCCCTGAAAATTGGTTCTATAACCCCGCGATGTATGGAAAGCACCCCTGGACCGTAATGCTGGATACCGTATCGCCGGTAAAGATCAACATGGGCAATACAATCAAAAAACCCGGTGGCCACTGCCTCTTTCAATGTTGTAAAATAATCCGCGCGCAGTGCATGTAAACTTTTGGCCTGGAAATAACGCGGGCTTTCTTTCCTGGAAGAAATGGCAATGTGGTCTAAGCAATGAATAGCCCCCATTACATAATCAAATGGATAATTGTTGATAATCTTTTCAATGTCTTTTTCCACACCCCGGCAGTAACCGATTTCCACTCCGGCTTTTATTCCAAGGTTTTCCATTTTAAACTCCTCCTGGAGCCCGGTAATTTCGAGAAAATATTTTTCCAGCCAGGTGTGGTTTAATACCGGTATTCTTTCCCCGTCCAAAACAGCAAAATTATCCATTTCACTTCGCACCGGGTCCAGTTCAACATGGGTGGTGAAACAAATCTCAGCCAGCCCCAATTCCAACGCTTGATAACAATAATCCTTCATCTGAACCGGAGAGGCATCTATGGAATAGTTTGGGTGAATGTGATAATCGGTTTTGATAGATTTCACAGGTAACCCCCTTATTTTAATTATTACAAAATAAACGACCATTAAAAAAATACAGCTGGAAAATGCAGCGCCCTCTGAATATTGTTTAATTTTTTCACCCGTTGCAAAACAATTGCAGGCGAAAAATAAAAAAGCCCCCTGTTTTTTGGTAAAATGAAAGCGGCCAAACCAACACCCACCAAAAGCAAGAGAAGGTCCTCATTAAGTTATATTATACTCCAGGCGGGCAAGTAATTTATCATGGAAAAGCAGTGATAGCCGGTACTATTGAACCTTGTACGGCATCTTGACTTTTGGGGGTATAATGCGCTATAATAAATTGCGTTCGATACATGCGGGTGTAGCTCAATGGTAGAGCATCAGCTTCCCAAGCTGAGGGCTGAGGGTTCGATCCCCTTCACCCGCTCCAGTACAAAAAGGCCTCCGTGGATTTACTAAAATCCCGCGGAGGCCTTTTTGTTGCCCGTATGGTGTTCCGGTGGTTTTATTTCGTTTTACCCGGTGCCGGCATCCATTGTTCCCGGACCCCGTTAACGGTAACCGGTGACTGGTTGCTGGACTATTGTTTGGAGAAATGTTTATAATGGAGCAAAGAAACTTTAAGGGGTGATCTGGGATGCCGGTAGTTTTATCGGACAGGATCTACACCGTTGAGGATTATATGAAAATGGATGACGGCAGGCGATATGAGTTGATTGGGGGGGAATTGTTTGTGGTACCTAGCCCAAGGCCAAAACACCAGAAGGTTAGCGGGAGGATTTTTTACCAGTTTGAGAACTTTCTAAGAAACAATAACCTGGGAGAAGTTTTTCACGCTCCTATTGATATTGTTTTAGGAAAACATATAGTTCAGCCTGATGTAATATTTATTGCCAAAGAACGATTGGATATTATTGGGGAACTAAACATCCAGAGCGCGCCGGACCTGGTGGTTGAGGTATTGTCTCCTTCCACCGCCGCCCACGATAAAAAGAAAAAAAGCCAGTTATACCTTAAACACGGGGTAAAGGAATACTGGCTAGTGGATCCGGATGCTAAAATTGTAGATGTGTTTAAAGCCGGTGAGCAAGAATGGCGATGGGTAGGCACCTTTGACCAGGATGACATTTTGAATTCCACCTTGTTACCCGGACTGGAAATAAAACTAATTGAGATTTTTCAGGGGTGAAAAAGTGTATTTTTCCGATCCCCCAACTTCCATGCCTTTCCGGTAGCAGCGCAGGTTAGCCTCCAGCAAAGCCGGTGCAATATTTTCCGCTATGGCCCTTTCCACGTTTTCAGGTGTAACTAAACCGAACAACGCGGTAATTACCCCCAGGGAAAGAATGGCCACCCCTTTGGGATTATCCAGTTCTCCGGCCCACCGGGCCAGCGGCAAGCCGTATTTTTGCTGCCCCGGTGCCAGGGGCACATAATCGCTGTCGAATATAATATGCTCCACATCATGCCCCGGGGTGACGTTTTTTTGGTAAGCCTCTTCGGTGAGCACCAGCAGCAGGTTGGGTTGTTCAATTAAAGGAAAATAAATATTACGGTTGTTTATCACCACCCCGGATGCACTGTATCCACCCCGGGCCCTGGCCCCGTAGCTTTGACTCTGAACGGCATATAAGCCATCGTACAGAGCAGCCGTGGCCAGTATTTTGCCCGCCAGGCCCAAACCCTGCCCGCCTGACCCGCAAAGCAGTATTTGCCATCTTTTCATTGGTTTATCCCCCTATCCCGGTAACGGCTTAAAAAATCAGGCTTGTCGTGCTTTGCCAGTACTCCTCGCCAGAAGTGTTCCTGCTGCTGCCGTTCATTCATTTGACGGAACCGGTCCAGCGGCACTGTTTTTTTCTTCAACCATTCCATCATATCCACCGCGCTGCCCAGCTTGTTATAACGCCCGAAATAAGTGGGGCAGGGGGTTAATATTTCCACCAACCCAAAACCACCGGTTTTCAGCGCCTCCCGGATCATTTTTTGCGCTTCAAAGATATGGTAAACCGTGCTCCGGGCCACGTAACCGGCACCGGCACTTGCAGTCAGGCTGCACAGGTCAAGGGCGTCCCCAACCTTACCCGGACGGGAGGTACTGGTGACGGATGCATCCGGGGTGGAAGGAGAATACTGCCCGCCGGTCATACCATAATTCAGGTTATTGGCTACGATGGCAGTGATATTTATATTGCGCCGGGCGGCATGGATCAGGTGGCTCAATCCAATGGCCCCGCAGTCCCCGTCACCCATCAAACATACTACGGTTAGCCGGGGGTTGGCCAGGTGGATGCCGGTGGCAAAGGCAATGGCCCGGCCGTGGGTGCCCTGAAAACGGTGAAAATTTACATAGTCACCGGCCCGGCCGGAACAACCGATGCCCGAAACCAGCACCGCCTTTTCCCTGGCAATCTGCAATTCGGCCAGGCCCGTCAGCAGTTGTTTTAGAATGAGGCCGTTGCCGCAGCCCGGGCACCACATATGGGGCAATTTGTGCTGAGCCAGGTACTGGTTGATATCTTTAACCGGTTGCACAGGCACACCTCTCCTTCACGTAAGAGATTATTTCCCCGGGCATGATTACCCTGGTATCGGTACGGTTAAGCCCTATGGCCCGGGTTATACCGGCAGCCTTAACTTCCCTGAGTATTTGTCCTTTGTTCATTTCCGCCACCACCACCCGGGGGGCACGGGCACAGATTTTTGCCACGGCCTGCTCCGGGAAGGGCCAGATGGTTTTTAGTTTCAGTACCCCCAGGGAAATTCCCTGGCAGCGAATGCGCCGGGCGGCGGCCAGGGCGGAGCGGGCGGAAATACCGTAGGAAATAATTATCACGTCGGGGTTCTCCGGCCCGGTATATTCGGGTTGCGGCAATTCGCGGGTGTAGTTTTCTATCTTATCAATCAAGCGGTTTACCAGTTGGCCGCCCACATCCGGGTTATCCGAGGAATAGCCGTATTCATCGTGCACCAGGCCGGTGACCCGTAATATATATTCATCGCCGAAATTAGGCGGCACGGGCACCAGGTTCTCCCCCGGGGCATAAGGCCGGTAGCCTTCCACCGGTCCCGAGGGCCTGGTCCGGTTAATAATTTTGACCTGCTCCGGTATATATACAGATTCCCGCAGGTGGGCAATCACCGCGTCGGTGAGCACCACCACCGGCGTGCGGAAACGTTCAGCCAGGTTGAAGGCCTCCACAGTAAGATCAAAGCACTCCTGAACCGACGACGGCGCCAGGGCTATAATACTGTGGTCCCCGTGGGTACCCCACCTGGTGGCCATAATGTCGCTTTGTCCCGGTTGGGTGGCAATTCCGGTGGAAAGGCCGAATCGTTGCACATTAATAATTACGCAGGGCACTTCGGCCATGATAGCCAGGCCGATATTCTCCTGCATTAGCGACAAACCCGGCCCGCTGGTGGCGGTAAAAGCTTTCATACCGCCGAGACTGGCACCGATAACGGCGGCGATACTGGCGATTTCGTCCTCCATTTGGATGAATACGCCCCCTTTGGCGGGCAGCAGGTTGGAACACAATTCCGCTATTTCGGTGGCCGGGCTGATGGGGTAACCGGCGAAAAAAAGGGCTCCCGCAGCCAGGCCACCGTAAGTGCATGCTTCATTACCCTGCAGAAACTGATTCCCGGTCAAAATCCTTCACCTCCAGTGCAAAGTCTGGGCAGCGATGATAACAAAGATAGCACTGTTTACATTTTTCCGGTGCCGACACGTAAGGGTAACCCTGCTTGTCCCGGGCGATAACCCCCTGGGGACAATAATGGCTGCAGAGCCCACACTTTTTGCATCTGGCGGTATTAAATTCAATAATAAAGTCCTGGCCGGACAAAATACCAAACCTCCCGGGGCAAAAATTTTGAACACTGACTGATTATAGAAATAGAGCTAGAGGCCTGCGTAACGGAGATGTAACGTTTGCCAGGCTGTACACTTGATTCTTGCCGGTTGTGGCATATTCTAATTATTCTGCATTTTTACCTGTAACTCCTTTGAAATATTTATAATTTTATTATAATTATTATTATTAATGAACCGCAAAAGAAAAATGGCCGCCCGGGGTGACCATATTGGAGGTGGGGACGGCCTTTATTCATTGCCTGCAGAAAATAAGCCGGTTTGAAATGTATTATGAGTATGTGCTTTTGGCTGGATCAAGTTCTTCTTTGGGCTGGTGCACCTCTGGTGAGGTTGCGGGCTTACGCCAGAGGCCGGGAATAGTTACCTTTATTTTATCCAACAGGGTTTGTGGGGCAAGGAGGCCGGGGTTCCCAACCCGAATGGCGTCATAATAGCAATCTAAAATGGATTCGTAGTTTTCTGCACCGGCAATCCAGACTGAACCTAACCAGATTTTCATCAGGGGTTGTGTTCCGGGC
This sequence comes from Desulfallas thermosapovorans DSM 6562, assembly GCF_008124625.1. Classification (NCBI taxonomy): domain Bacteria; kingdom Bacillati; phylum Bacillota; class Clostridia; order Eubacteriales; family Desulfallaceae; genus Desulfallas; species Desulfallas thermosapovorans. Next base: position 66,470 of record NZ_VNHM01000004.1, on the reverse strand, counting down.
CAGTGAGTGTTCAATATTTCCAAGTCGTTATGGTATAAAGATAACTTACTTTCAGAAGTGTTAACATAAATTTGAACCTTTTCCCACTTTCCCAGAGTCAGGCGCTGAGTACTGTATTGAACAGGTTCAAAAAGCCCAAATGCTATTCCGAGGTATCTGTCCTTGTTTATCACCACCGTTATCTCTCCGGTAGGAAAATCCAGGGAGGCCAGGGTGACTACACCGGCAATGTTCTCTAATTTAACATAGAATTCAACGACAATCTGATTACTATGAATTGGAGTATCAAGCTTATAGCTTAAATATGGAGACAGGTAGACTTTCCTGGCTACTCTGGCTGAGGTATTGTGAACTACTCCCTGGTCGTTAACCCAGTTAGCGTCTAAATATTCCCAGTCCCCCAGGCCGTGCTCAAAATATTCCTCAAACCAGACTTCCTCCGGTGGAGTCGGTTTTGGGGAACAACAATGGCACAATACTACAATAATGATAATAATCACTAATAAGGTGGCCAATATAAAAAATTTCTTTTTACCTGGCTTCTTGCCTGAAATTACTTCTGTTTCGTGGTTATCTGACAATTATTTTCCTCCTTCCCTCACAAATAGGTGCGTGCTTTATTAACGGCACATCATTTAAATGATGATAGTTTCTATTACAGTAATTATGATCCGGTATGTTGCAGGAAGGTTCTTTGTAGTAATCTTTATTCCGCTATTTCTGATATCTATCGAATTTTGACCCCACATTCCGACTACTTGTTCCGGTGACTCGAAGGAACCAATATTGCCGATTAGTACGTCATGGGCGTTGAAAACCTGAACAACATAATTGAAAATCGCTCTTTCTGAAGAAAGAACGGCTTTAGTGGTCATCAGGGTGTAATTAATGTATAAGTAGTTCGACTTTGAGTTATAGCCGGCAACCTGAATGGTGATAGGAAAACTTAGATTATGTATTTGATTGTTTTCAGCCTCAAGAGGGATGTAAAATTCCGACTGGTCTACGTCGTGTACTGGCTCAGGCAAAACTTCCACAGGCTCCGCCATGTGTGCTTCGCCGGCAGATTCATGTGATTCACCAACATATGCCGGCACAGGAGAGTTCATGACCGGCTCAGGATTTTGCAACTCATCCGGTTCATTTTGGTAATTTGGTGAACCACGGGCCCACTCCGCAAGAAATAAAAAGTTCAGCATCAGGGCAATTATAAAAAAGCTTAATAAAATTTTGAACGGTCGCAACTCTATCCCTGCCTCACAATCACTTCTCGATATCACTATATGAACAAGCAAGGTTTGCTGCTACTATAAAACAGGGAAACAAATACTGGATGGAACAAAGCTCCATCCAGTATTTGTTAATTTAAGCCACTGCTGTTTCAACGATTGTAATCACAACCCGGTAAGCGGCAGGAAGCCCTGGGTCAGCAATTGTGATTTCGCTGTTTTCTACACTCGCGTCACTGGAACCTACTTCCCCGGTGGCTGTTTCAGGAGTATCAAAAGTGCCCAAATTACCGATTTGTGCACCATTTTCATCAAATACCTCAATTACATAACTAAAAGTAGCAGTTTCTGAAACTCCAACATCCTTTGTGGTATGCAGTGTATAGTTTAAATAATATCTTTTGGTTTTTTGGTCATAGCCGGCGACTTGAATGGCGGTGGGGAAACTTTCACCGGATATAAAATGGAAGCCTTCCCCTTCGTATGAGTTCTGTGCCGGGTCCTGAGCCCATACTCCTGAAACCGAAGCAAACAGCAACATCAAAGTAGTTATTAATACTAATAGATACTTTGGTTTTTTCATTAAATCCCTCCTACCTTGAATTTGTAACCATATTATGATTTAAGATAGTAAATGGATACAAAAACTCATATTGCAAATTATAGTAAAATATGTCCATATTGGGATATTTGGGAAAACACAAAAAACCCAACTTTCCTTCCTAAATTAACCAAAGGAGAAAAGCAAATATAACAGGTGAAAAAAGCTGCTCTCCGGTAACGGCATTTAATTGATTAACTTAATAAATCTAAAATCGCCGCGTAAATCAAGTAAAAGAACAAAAATAACATTAAATGTATATTATAATAAAATAATCTGGTAAACTCAGCCAATAAAATAAATTAATGAACAACCGGAGGTGCTAAAAAACCGTGTTAAAGATTGTTCTTGATCCGGGACATGGAGGCAATGATCCCGGGGCTACCAACGGCAGCCATTATGAAAAAAATTTCAACTTATCCATTGCCGGGGAAACAGCCCGTCACATCAACAGGCGATACAATGCAGCGGTCTACCTGACCAGAATATCGGATATTACCATGGAACTTTCCGAAAGAGCTAATTTTGCCAATGACTTAAAGGCTCATTATTTTGTATCGCTGCATATTAATGCCGGGCGGGGCACAGGTTTTGAAAGTTATATCTACACCGGCGCCGGTGCCGCAACACGCAGTTACCGGGATCTGCTGCATGACCGGGTGGCAGCTTTTTATAAAACCAAGGGCTTCCCGGACAGAGGCAAGAAATCAGCTGATTTCGCCGTACTCCGCGACACAGCCATGCCGGCGATACTGCTGGAGAATTTGTTCATCGATAACAGCCATGACCTGTCGTTATTAACCAACCGAACCGGGCTTATGCAGCTGGGGGAAGCCATAGGTGAAGGCATCGCCCGGGCGCTGCAATTAAATACCAAAACTGCGGGGACCGGTGCTACCCCCACCAGGATCCCCACCGCCGCCTCGCCGGCCAAAGCCAGGCAGTTGCTTAAATCCCGCAACCCGGCAGCCCCGGATTACGTGGCCATATACGTTAAAATGGGAGATATCTACCGTATCCGCTGGGATGCCGTATTTGCCCAGTCCTTGAAGGAGACCGCTTACTGGAAATTCGGCGGTGATGTCCGGCCGGAACAAAACAACTTTGCCGGGCTGGATGCCTTTAACGGCCGGGAAGGAGCCTCCTTTGCCACTCCCGAAACGGGCATTGAAGCCCAATTTCAACACTGGCACGCCTATTTTTACGGCAATAAGCTGCCCCCGGGCAGACCCGTCCTGGACCCCCGGCGAAATGCGGTTTTAAGCGCGGGCTGGGGTGGCACACTGCACGCAGTGGAAGACCTGGGGGGCAAATGGGCGCCATCCCCGGATTACGGGGTCAGTATAGTGAGGGATTATATGACTAAATTTGTAGATGAAGTTACGCCATCGCCCCCTAGGCCGGCAAACAGCCCGCAAAACAGTGGTGGCTGGAATCCCCAGGCCGAGATTGATCGCCTTAAAAATGACGGTTTAATAGTGAATGATCACCTTCCCAATACGCCGGTAACCTGGGGGGAATTCGCTGCGGTCCTGAACCGCTTGCGGGATCGACTGTCCCCCGGTACGAGGCAATAAACACTTACACAGAATTGTTTTCTCATCTAACAGTTGGCTATTCGGTAAATTATCAAATTGACTTACTCCAAAACCAATAAGAGGCTGTTCGGAAAGCCCGCGTAAGGTCCACTTATATTATCAATCTCCAGGTTGGCAGGCTCTTGTGGTGCTCACGCAGGTGCCGGGTATTGGAAAGGTTGAAAGATTTTAATCTTTCAACCTTTCAACACCCGGCACTGAAGACAACTGCACCGGAGACAATTGCCGGTGCAGGGTTCTCAGGCTTTGTTGATCCGCTATCCAGTAACTGATGCCGTGAATGTATTCCGGTTTGCCCGGCAATGTCTGCATGCTGAGATTGTCCATACTCAACTCCCGGGCAAAAAGAACTAACTTTAGCGTGTCCGCCAGGGAAAGGGATATTTCCGAGCTTTTTCTGAATTCCAGGTACATCCGTACCAAATCAAGCCCCCCGGCTTTATCTCGTACTGTTTCCAGCAGAGCACGCAAAAATAGCTGCTGCCTTTCGATGCGGGCGATATCCCCCTGCGGCTCATCCCGGCTGTGAATATATTCATAGGCCGTGCGCCCATCCATCATTTGCTTGCCGGGCTTAAAATGCATGTGATTGGTTACTGCCTCCCTGGGCACGTCAATTTCTATGCCGCCCAGTATATCCACCATACGGGCAAAGGTTACATAGTCAAGGCTCATATAATGATCCACCTGCACTTGAAGCAATTCCTCCACCGCAGCAATGGTAAGGGGCATGGCACCGTAAGCATGGGCGTGGGCGATTTTTTCCGTACCGTGCCCGGGAATATGGGCCCTGGTATCCCGGGGAATGGATAAAAGGCTGACCTGCCGGCTATCCGGATCCACCCGGACCAGTATAATAACATCAGCCCGCCAGGGACCCGGGCGGGGCGGGCCGTTAATGGAGGAAGCCTTATCTATGCCAACCACCAGTATATTTAAAGGATCCGTCAACCGGGCTACTTGCGGCTCAGCCGGGGGCGGCTGTTCTTCCAGACCGGCTCCAATACCGGTGGACTTTGCAACAGTTGGCGGGGCAATGAAAGACTGTAACCCCTCTCCCGCCCAGCCGGTGGCATAGATAAAACCCAGCGCAGCGGCCACCAGCAGCACAGCCGGCACAGCATATAATAACTTTCTTTTTTTCACCAAGCTCTCGCCTCACCCTGTATTAATCCTTGCCCTTGAAAAAGTTCAGGCTACCTATAACCACGACCTCAATTTGTGTACTCCAGGCCCGTGGAAAGGGCGCATCCCGCCCGTTATTTATAAAAACCGGGATTTTGCCGCAACCAGTCCCTGGTTTGGGCCAAACCATCCCGGATATGCACCGGTTGACCCAATTGCAGCGTTTGCCTGGCCAGGGTGCCGTCTATTTCCAACCGCCGGTCATCGGCGGGCATGTTTTCTTCCAACACCACCGGGCTTTGGCTGCCGGTAATCCCCTTTACCAGCAGCGCCAGCTCATACATGGAAACCACCTGATCCCCGGCGATATTGAACACCCGGCCCACCGCGGCCGGGGTAACCAAAACCCCCAGTACGGCCTGGACGAAATCATCCACATAGGTATAGGTCCGGGACTGCCGGCCTGAGCCAAATACCCGCAAAGGCTGCCCGGAAAGGGCGTTCATCAAAAACCTCACCGGCACGCTGACCCTGGTATTTCTAGGCCCGTAAATGTCCGCCACCCTGAGTATCACCGCCCTAAGGCCGTGACTGTGGCCCAATGCCCGGCACAGGTGCTCACCGGCCAGTTTCATGGCCCCGTGCAGCATCACGGGCTCCAGGGGATGGTTTTCATCCACGGGCACGTACTGCTGGTTACCGTAAACCGCAATGGAGGATATATAAACGAACAATGCATTACCAGCCACGCATTCTTTGAGCAAATTAAAAAGCCCGGCCAGGTAATCCACCAAAACCCCCGTTTCCAGGGATCGCTCCCGCATGGCCATGGGGAAGGCGGTATGCACCACGGCATCAACACCACGGCAGGCCAACCGTACTTTTTTTTCATCGGCCACGCTGCCATTAATCATTTCCAACCGTTCTTCAATACCAGCCAGGTTATCCGGCCGGCCCGAGGCAAAATTATCTATCACCTTCACTTGAGCCCCGGCATTAACCAGTGCCCCACAAAGGTGGGAGCCCATAAAGCCCCCACCCCCGGTAACCAGCACTGTCAAATCCTTTAATTCCATGTTTTACCTCCCATCTCATACGGTACACTTTGGCCCACCGGCTCGCATCCTTCGCCGGCCAAACCCTTCACATTTTCATAAAGGGGTCCACATCCTTGCGGTCCGGTTGGGCAGTGGTACTTTTCCGGTCAAAAACCGCCCAGGCTGTCTTGGCTAAGATCAGCAGGTCCAAACCCGGGGAGTAGTGGTCGATATACCACAAATCCAGCTCTATTCTCTGGGGCCAGTAAAGGGCCACCCGGCCGTTTACCTGAGCCCATCCTGTAATACCGGGCTTAACCTGCAGCCTGCGTCTCTGCCGGCTGTCGTATTTGTTGAGGTGAAACACAGGAGCGGGCCGGGGACCGACCATGCTCATGTCGCCCTTTAACACATTAATTAATTGAGGTAGTTCATCCAAGCTGGTTTTACGCAAAAATCTGCCCACCGGGGTAATCCTGGCGTCATTTTCCTGCAACAACATGCCGGTGCCTATAAACTCAGCGTTTTTTACCATACTTCTGAATTTGAGCAGGTAAAATATTTGACCGTGCCGGCCCAACCTCTGCTGCCGGTAAATCACTTCCCCGGGCGATGTCATTTTAATAACCAGAGCGATTATAATCATCAAGGGGAAAAAAAGGGTCAGCAATATCAGGCACAGGACAATATCAAACCATCTTTTAATTATTTCCTGGGTGTTACTAATAACCATGCTCACCTCCGGTAAGGGGGAAAGAACCCCGGCCCGGTATCCACCTGGCCGGTGGAGCCTGTTAACTCGGCCACGGCCCGGTGATTGTGAATTTTTTTACCGACGTAATACCCGGCCAGATTTCCCGAAAAAGTTTTCTTAAATTTAAAGATACCGTCTTCGTCACTGCGACCGCCGCCCAGTATGAAATACCTGATACCCTTGCCTTTTGCCCACTTGATAACCTCATGTTTGAGCAGGTTATTGGGGCGGTACGGGAAATACTCCGCCAGGGTGCCCCCCAAAAAGGAATGTATATAATGCCGGTTGTAAACCAGCAGTTCGGTGGACACAATTTGTCCTTTAAGCCAGGCGTGGGCATAGAGGTAATGGTTTTTTATACCCCGGTGCAGCCTGTCAAAAAAGCCGGGGGAGAAATAATAAAACCGGTCGGCCTGGTTTCTGTCCATGGTCTGATTGTAAACAGTGATAAATTCGGTGATGTGGCGGGGTGATGACTCAATGGTCACCGCGACCCCTTCCCGCAATGCCTTATTTACATTTTTGCGGCAGCTGCGCTGGTAGCCCGACCAGATTTCATCCAGGTTTTTCGACAGATCAATATATACCACCGTGGAGTTTCTTTGCACGTCAACATGGTCTTGCATCAAAAGATGGTTCTGAAGTAAAGGGTGAAAGCGAATAAATTCGGTAATAATTTGGTTCTCCCGGCAGTATTGTTTAAAGCAGGTGTAAAAATCATCAATGATAGCTTTATCCGTTCCGGCTGTATAAACAGGTCCGCCAAAACCGTAAGGGGAAGTTATATCGTAGTATGTTTGGCTCGGGTGACCCGCCGGCGAGCTGTGCACCCGGCGCAGTATAAAAGGATACAAAACTAACTGGCCGTTCCGCTGGTAAACAAACAGCCTGGCCTCGCCTTCCCGGCTGAAAATTTGGGCATACCCGGGAGTAAAATGTATATCCGGGGCCACGATTTTCTCCAATAGGGCCAGCCAGGCCGCACTGTCCCGGACACCCAGTACGCGGCACTCCACCATCATCACTGCCCTTTCGGAGCGGCTGCAGCAGTATTTTCCCTAACATGCACATGCCTGCCCACACCACGGTATACAAAACCTGACTGTTCCATAAACCGGGGGTCAAGGAGGTTTCTCCCATCGATAAATATATTTTTTTTCATTAACGAGCGCAGCGCCGGCCAATCGGCGTTTTTAAACTGTTCCCATTCAGTTAACAATACCAGCGCATCGCAGCCGTCAGCTAAATCTGCCAGGTCAGTGGCATACTCCACAGGTAAATCCGGGTACAGCCTTTGGAAATTATCCATCGCCATGGGGTCATAAACTTTAATGAAGGCGCCCATGTTGAGCAATTCGGCAATTAAACCGGTGGCCGGGGTTTCGCGGCAGTCGTCAGTGCCGGGTTTAAAGGCCAGGCCCATGATACCGATGGTGCTGCCGGGGACGGTTTTTAAAGTGGAACGAATTTTTGACGTCACCAGTTTTTTCTGCCTGTTATTTACTTCAATGGCCCCCTGCACCAGGGGAAGAGAATAGCCGTATTTTTTGGCGGTGTACAGTATGGCCCGGGCGTCTTTACCGAAACAACTGCCTCCCCACCCCACTCCGGCCTGTAAAAATTTATTGCCGATTCTACTGTCCAGCCCCATGCCGTAAGCTATCTCGACAATATCAGCGTTAAGCAGTTCCGCCAGCCCCGCAAATTCATTGACAAAGGAAACTTTCATAGCCAAAAACGCGTTGGATGCATATTTAATAAGCTCAGCGTTTAGTGGATTGGTGGTAAATAAAACAGGCCCGTTATAACCTTCCGGCCTGGGTAAACTGGGTGGCGCGGTGAAATTTTGTTCTATGATGGGTTGGTAAAGTTCGGTGAGCAGTTCCCTGGTTGATGGCTCCGCGGCACCTACAACTATCCGGTCGGGATACAAAGCATCCCAAAAGGCACTTCCTTCCCGCAAAAATTCGGGGTTGGATGCCACGTTTACCCCCGGGGATAATCCCCTGCCGGACAATACGTTGTTAACCAGCGTATTCACCCTGCTGGCTGTCCCCGGTGGCACCGTGGATTTGTTAACAATAACCGGGTAACCGGTACCGCTAAGGCTGTGGGCTATTTGGGTTACCGCGTCCTCTAAAAAACCAAGGTCGGCATCCCCGTTTTCTTTGGAAGGTGTCCCCACTGCTATGAGGATAACCCGGGATCCGTCGATCCCGGCATAGGAAGTAGTAAAGGAGATGTTCCGGCGAGCCTTTGGCAGCAACACATCCATACCGTATTCATAGATGGGACTTTTACCCTGTTCCAAAGAACTTATTACTGCCGGGTTTTTATCCACCAGTGTAACCTTATGTCCCAGGTAGGCCAGGGTTACTCCGGTGGTTAGACCCACATAACCCGCTCCAATGATAGTTACCTGCATGATTTTTGTTTCCTCCATGGCATTATCTTTTAAATAAAGATATGATTTGGAAAAATATTGTGTTACAAAAGGTCAGTCAATTATTAAGGGAGCGGTGGCTACGCACCCGGCAAACCGGAGGACATATCGATAAAACTAGCGGATATTAATGAACTTTAAAGGTCCTTCGAAAGGTATGTGAAATTAACATTCCCGACAGCGCTTTTCAACCTTATATGCATCCCCTTTCCAGGGCACAAAACGTTATGAAAAAATTTCTTTTACGACTTTCAACACGGCACCGGAACTTGTTTTCAAACCGGCTCAAAAGCAGGTGATAATTTGCTGTTGGCGGCATTTTTGGTAACCCTTGGCGGCCATTATTTCACGGAATATACTTTACAAAAAACAAGGCTGGGCATCTTAAAACGAAAAAGTTTTTGGGGACTTATCATCCATACCTCACTGTGGACCCTGGCCATGTGCCCCGGCCTCTGGCTGCTGGACCTGTTCGCCCCGTGGAAGGCACTCTTTCTTTTTGCCACCCACACCGTAATAGATGCTGTGAAAATGAGCATTGTCAGCAGTAAAAAAAATTACTTTCATCCCACCAATATCATCGATCAACTGCTGCACTTTTTAACGGTGGTTTTCGTATATATAAAATAAAAGGAATTGCCGAAAACCGTGGTAAACAGTTTTCAACAATTCCTTTTTACAGGCTCTACCCCTTAAATTTTTCGTTGCCTAAACTGGTGGCACCCGGCTCCAAAGCCGGCAACTATTCGGCCCCTACCTGTGTAAAACATCCTTACCGGCGGAGTTTTGATGTTCGGAGTCCTGGATAACAGGCAGGCCGGATTCGGCCAAAGCCTTTAAAAAAGCTTCAATTCTGAAGGAATCCACCAGTGAATATACAACGTTAACATTGCCCAGGTCCAGTTTGAGGAGCTCATTTATGCGATTGATTCTGTAAACCAGTGTATTTCTGTGTATAAACAGTGCCTCCGCAGTGGCCCGGAGGTTGTTTTTATGTTCCAAATAGGTGCGTAAAGTAACGTAAAGCTCGGTGTTGTTGGCCCTGTCATATTCCCGCAGCACCCGCAAAGCAGGATGGCAGTAGTGTTCCAAGGGTATCTTTCCGGTATAGTTGTATAACAGATCATAGTAGTTAAAATCGCTGTAATCAAAAACCTCGTTGACCCGGCCGAAGCGCTGGGCCTGTTTTATGGAGGACACCGCCTGGTTAAAATGCCTTTTAAACTCGGCGATATTGGAAAAAGGCCAGCTAATCCCAATGCTGATATCCTCGTTCACGGCCAGCCTGGCCAGCTCTTGGACTTGTTTTTCGGATACCTCCGAAACCAAAATGCTTATATAGCTTTTATACTGGACTGAATACCCTTTGGGAAATATGCGTTCCAACTCCATACTGAGGGTTCGTTTGATGTAGCGGTTTTCCATCGGGCGGACGAAACGGGCCACCACCACACGCATTTCCGCCGGAAAGTCAATGTTGGACATGGTGATATATTCCACAGTATTGGAAATATTAGGTTCATCCAACAGATTATATAAGATAGCACTGTAAAATGATTCGTGGGCTCCCCCGGTATCCGAATTGCGATAATGGACATCAAAGAGCAACCTGCCCACCAGCGGAAGCAGTCGCTTGTGGCTGCGGGCAATAGGTGTATGATGTTCAATCATGACAACGGCACCGGCAACGTGACCCCCGTGAACAATCCTGGCCACCAGCTTGGGCTGCATATCGCCGGGTAAAGTAATGAGCTGGGTTTCATTCCCCCTTCTACTCCATTCCTGCATATGCTTGCTGGTGCGAACTTTTTGTACGAATTCATAGGAGCAGTATCCCCGCTCTATATTCTGGGCCCACAAGGGGTCCATAATTTCATAATTGGTGGAATGCGCCAGTACCTTCTGACCCAGGTCCACAAGGATTAGGGCATTGCCCAGCAATGTAGCCGCGGCATTGATGATACAACCCATTTTCTTTTCACCCATGGCCATTTGGGCCAGTTCAAAAAATATGCTCTTCCCTCGCAAGTCCTCAAAAATCAGATCCTTCGCCGTATTGAAAATATCATTAACATCTTCCTGGCGAATACGGGCATAACTACTGCCCCGGGGCAATACAGGGGCTTCATCCACGGATAATATCATAATGGGCCGGTCCGGCGGGTTATTTAACCGGGCAAGGCTCCCCACATACAAAACATGTTCATTCCAGTTCCGTTCGTTCCTTTCCAGCAGCCGAATATCTATGATGGCCGGGGAGCTACCGCCCAAACGGGTATCTATAGCAAATGTCCCTTGCAGAATTTCAATCAGCTCGTTATAACGCACCCTCTCACCACCTTCTCTATATGATAATACAATTTAATAAATAAAAACAATTCAAAATAGTACAGATTACACAAATATTGCCCTTCTTTTTGTATCAGTGGTACATTTATCACCAAACGCCGCAGTGATACCATTAGGACAAATGATAGCTTTAGCATTAAAAAGGAAGGAGCAGGTGATAAATGATTACATCGTATGATATTTTTGTCCCTGTTATCATGGGCAGTGGTTCCTCACTGCGCACCGGCTTGAAGGTACGTGAACTGGGCTGTAAAAAAGTACTGGTTGTCTACGACAAAGGGCTTAAAGATGTGGGTATTGCCGGCACAATTGTTGAGAATATTCAAAACGCCGGAATTGAAACTGTTATCTTTGACGGTGTGCTCCCCGACCCCCCGGATACCATGATCGAGCAGGCGGCGGAAATGGCTCGCCGGGAAGCGGTGGACGGTATTGTGGCCGTGGGTGGAGGCAGTGCCATGGACACCGCCAAGGGCATCAATGTGCTCATCAACAACACTCCTCCCATTATGAAATATTTTGGTGTGCAAAAAAACCTTAAGCCGGGTGTGCCCATGGTGTTTATACCCACCACCAGCGGTACCGGTAGCGAAGTTACCAATATGTGCGTTGTTTCCTGTACTTCCCTGGGCAAGAAGGATACCGTGGTCAGCAATGTTTGTTTGGGCACCCTGGCCATTGTAGATCCCGATCTTACCCTGGGGCTACCCCCAAAAATGACCGCGGCCACCGGCGCCGACGCCCTGGCCCATGCCCTGGAGGCCCTTACCAGCGGGCATGCAAACCCCCTCTCAGATGCTTTGGCGCGGGAGGCAACGCGTATGATTGCCAGGTGGCTGCCCGTGGCTTACCGTGACGGCTCCAACCTTGAGGCCAGGGAGCAGATGATACTGGCCTCATTATATGCCGGAATGGCCTTTACCAATGGTTTCGTGCACCTGGGCCATTGCATCGGACACACCCTGGGTGCTAATTTCCACATACCCCACGGAATTGCTTGCGCATTGGCACTGCCCGAAGTCATTGAGTATGCCGCCAAAACCGAATATAAAAAAGTACGCATGATCTGTGAATGTTTGGATGTGACAGTCCCTGAGGAGGCTTCACCCGAGGAAATCGGGGCCGCTGCCCGTAAGGCCATACGCTCCCTGCTCAAGTCCGTGGATTTACCCAATATAAAAGAACTGGGCATTCCCCTGGAGGCGGCCATGAAAGTGGCACCACTTGTCACAGCGGATACGGGATTTGCCCTGGTACCTTATCGTATCACCGCGGCCAGGGTGGCTGAGATGATCCAGTCTGCCTACGATGCTTGATAATATTTTACTGGCCCACTATATGAAAGGAGAGTAAGACTATGTGGTCAAAATTAGTGGTTGATATGCAATCCCTGACGGTCAGCAAAGAGCCCCTGGATGATGCTTACCGGGAGCTGGGCGGCAAAGCACTGATTGCCCAATATATGATTAATAACGTTCCTCCCCAGTGCGATCCACTGGGCGCCCAAAACCAGCTGATTTTATGTACATCGGTATTTGCCGGGACCAAATTTACCACCACCCACCGCCTGTCCATCGGTGGCAAAAGCCCGCTGACCGGGGGAATCAAAGAGAGCAACGTAGGGGGCTATGCTGCGGCTTTATTGGCCGAGCAGGGTATTAAATTGATTGTAGTTAAAAATATACCCGCCGGTGACGGCCTTTGGATGTTACACATTGATGCCGCGGGAAACGCTTCACTGGAGGACGCCGGCGCTTATGCAGGGGTCAACAATTACGAGTTTGCCGGTAAAATGCGGGAACGCTTTGGTGACAAACTGGCCACTGTTTCCATAGGCTCTGCAGGGGAACGTCTTTACAAAAGTGCCTCCATCCAAGTTACCGAATTCGGCTACGGACACCCCAGCCGGGCAGCCGGGCGAGGCGGCCTGGGCGCGTTAATGGGCAGCAAGCGCATTAAAGCGGTGGTTATTGAAAAGCCGAAGGAACCATTTAAAGTTCAATACGCCGATGAGGCCAAGTTCAACGAAGTGTGCCAAAAGCTGAACAAAATGATTGCCGCAGGAGCTAAAAACGATCCCTTCCACAACATCGGCACCATTTCCACCATTGAAGCCACCGGTGCCAACGGTATTCTCCCGGTGGACAACTTCTCCGGCAAACTATTCCCGGCTTACACGGAGGTAGGCGCCAATAAATTTATGACCAACCTGGCCACCAGAGGCGGCCGTAATAAACTGGCCTGCCAGCCCGGCTGCGTGGTACAGTGTTCCAACATATACAACGACCAGGACGGCAATTACCTTACCTCGGGCTTTGAATATGAAACCATCGCCCTGTTCGGCCCCAACTGCCACATTGCCGATTTGGATGCCATCGCCAAAATGGATCGCATCTGTGATGATATCGGCGTGGACACCATCGAAACAGCGAACGCCGTGGCCATGTGCATGGAAACCGGCAAAATCAAATGGGGCGATGCGGACGCCGCCCTGGCACTGCTGGATGAAATGGTCAAGGGCACGGAATTCGGCAAGCTGCTGGGCAACGGCTGCGAGGCCGTGGGACAAAGTCTGGGCTGCCAGCGCATCCCGGTGGTAAAACACCAGGCCCTACCCGGTTATGATCCACGCAACACCAAGGGTACCGGGATCACCTATGCCACCAGTCCCATGGGGGCGGACCATACTGCGGGTCTTACCATGGGCCGTGCCTTTGACGATTGCGGGCGGGCGGCCCAGGCCTACGCCTCCAACAAGCTGCAGGTGGCCATGTGCTTTGCGGACAGCATGATGTGCATTTTTGCCTTTGCCCACATGGTCCCCGGCATACCGCTACTGGCAGACATGATGGCAGCCCTGTACGGCGGCAAAGCCGATATCACCCGGGTCACCATCGGCCTTGGTGTAAAAACGTTATTAACCGAAAGGGCCTTCAATAAAGCAGCGGGAATGACCGCCGAAGACGACAGGCTGCCTGAATTCTTCTATAAAGAGCGCTCCGCCGCAACAGGTTCACAGTTCGATATCAACGACTACGAATTAGAGGTGCTATTCGACTTCTAATGATTAAGGTCAATGAAAAGCAAATCCCGTTTACGCCAGGTATGACAGCGGCGGATGCTTTGAAAGCGGCCGGAGAGTCCCCCGGTGCCATGACCCTGGTGGTTGTGGACGGAAAGGTTGTGCCCCGGGACCGCCTGGACATGGAACCGCTGGCCGATGGGGCGCACATAAAACTACTTACCATCGTATCCGGAGGATAAAACAACCAAACAAAAGAGGACAGAAACCGTTTGTTTGTTAACGGTTTCTGTCCTCTTTTTATACCGGAAATATCAGAATTTTATTGTTCTTTAACCATAGTCTCCAACTGGTTCAATGGCTTATAGGAATATCTCTGCGGTAAAGATTCTAAGCAAGCTCCATGCTTTTCACCCATTGTGATAATTTCAAAACAATTATATTTTAGCGTAACATAAGTCAATTTATTCCACCCACCATTTGGAATTTATAATAACATCCCCCATCCCGGAAACGTATTATAACTGAGGAGCCATTGCATTTGCCCATAGTATGGCAGTCCCAAGAAAGGTTTGAGAGATTATGGAAGAACCTTTAATCAGCGTGATTATTCCCACCTGCAAACGCCCCCCGGCCATGGTTAAAAGGGCGCTGGACAGCGTCATTAACCAGTCTTATAAAAACCTGGAAATAATCGTTGTGAATGACAGCCCGGCTGATTTTGCCCAGCGGAAAGCGGTGGAACAGTTGATAAAAACCCTGGACGACCACCGCCTGCGCTACATCAAACACGATCAAAACCTGGGCGGCAGTGCAGCGAGAAACACCGGGCTTTTAGCCTCCCGGGGTGAATTTATCGCTTTTTTGGATGATGACGACCAGTGGCTGCCCGGAAAACTACAAAAGCAAATGGCTAAAATGTCTGATGCAAATACCGGCCTGGTTTACTGCAACTATAAAATGGTTGACTCCACCACTCAAAGTACCCGGTTAATTGACCGCTGTATAGCGGGCAGTGTTTTCGATGATTTAATGCTGGGGAACTTTATCGGTTCAACTTCTTTTGTGCTGGTCAGGCGCAGGTGCTTTGAACAGTGCGGCCTGTTTGACACCAGTATGCTATCATCCCAGGACCACGATATGTGGCTGAGAATTGCCCGCAAGTTCAAGGTTGATTGTGTAAATGAATCACTGGTTATTTATCATATCCACGACGGAGAAAGAATCACCACCAACCCCCGGAGCAAAATTCAGGGTATCCAGGCTATTAACAAAAAATATGCGGATTATTTAGCTACACATCCAAAGGCTAAAAGTACACGGCTTATTATGCTTACCCCGTACTACCTGCAACTGGGTGACGGAAAAAAGGCCCTGGCCATATACTGGCAATCAGTCAAGCTGGCCCCGTGGGCGATCAAGCGCAACCTCGCTTACCTGAAACATATAGCCAGGTTTTTTCTTTTCCGTAAATCCTATGGGAAGAATGCACCATGAGAACCAGGAAAGCATTATATAACACCGCGGCTTCACTGGCCCTGCAGGCAATAACCATTATCTGCGGTTTTATTGTCCCCAGGTTGATCATCGGGTCCTTTGGTTCCAGTGTTAATGGCTTGGTTTATTCCATCAAGCAATTTTTAGGTTATATCACCCTGCTTGAGTTTGGTGTGGGCGGCGTGGTACGGGCGGCCCTGTACAAACCGCTGGCTGATCATGACCTGAACTCCATAAACGGTATTGTTAAAGCTACGGAAAACCTTTTCCGGGTCATAGCACTGGTCTTTGTTGGTTATTCCCTGCTTGTGGCGGGATTGTTCCCGTTTCTGGTGGGAAATGAATTTGAATGGCTGTTTACCTTTATCCTGGTGTTAATTATTGGCGCCGGTACCTTCGTACAGTATTACTTCGGGATTACCTATCAAGTGTTGTTACAGGCGGACCAAAAAAGGTACATAGCCTCGTTAACACAAATACTGGCCACGGTTTGCAGCACCATCCTGGTTGTAATCCTTGTTAAACAAGGCGCCGGTATACACATGGTTATGCTGGGCAGTGCAGTTGTTTTTATCACCAGACCGATACTACTTAGCATTTATGTCCGGAGCAAATATAAAATAACCAGCCGCTGTACCGCTGATCAAAGGGCTATCAAACAAAGATGGGATGGACTGGGTCACCATTTAGCTTATTTTTTGCACCGGCACACCGATGTGGTAGTGCTGACATTGTTCACCAACACCAGGGAAGTTTCGGTGTATTCCATATATTATATGGTGGTATCCGGGATAGAGAAAATAATGACCACCTTTTCGTCCGGCCTGGAGGCCGGCTTTGGCAACATGATCGCAAAAAAAGAAACCGTAGCCCTAAACGCCAACTTCCGCCTGTATGAATTTATTTCCTTTACCGTTACCACCATCTTTTTTACCAGCGCGGCATTGTTGGTATTGCCCTTTGTCTCGGTGTATACCGGCGGCATCACCGATGCTAACTACCACAGGCCGGCCTTTGCATATATTCTGATCATGGCCGAAGCAGTATACTGCATCAGGCTCCCCTACCACTCTGTAACGCTGGCAGCGGGACATTTTAAGCAAACCAGAAACGGGGCCTTTGCCGAGGCAGCAATTAACATCATCTTGTCTATTGCTTTAGTAATCCAATACGGCCTGATGGGGGTGGCCATTGCAACTCTATGCGCCATGCTGTTCAGGACCATCCAATATGCCATATATCTTTCGAACAATGTTTTACACAGAAGTATCCGGCTTTTCATTAAAAGATGTGCCGTAAATATTTTAGCCGCCGCAGCCATTGTTTTGCTAGCTCAATTGCTTCCGGCCATGCATATTGACAGTTATTTAAGATGGTGCCTGTATGCCTGTGAAATCATGTTTGTTGCAACCACCGTAACCCTTGGTATAAACGGCATATTTTACGCCAGGGATTTAAAAAACATTGCTGCAGTTGCCAGGCGCTTGCTATAAAACCACTGGTGCCGGGTGCTGAAGGTTTTACCATCGACACCCGTCACCAGTGCGATACCACTACCATTTACTTACTGCTAGTCTACAATGACATAACTACCAAACAGCGCATAATGTAAAATTACCTGTTCTATTCTTTTACATAAATTAAAAAGGAGGAGAAAAAAATTAAAGGTAAGAATTTATTGGTTATAGTATTAACCGCAATTTTTGCTCTGGTGGTCCTTTATTTTGTTTACAACAACCTTAATTCCCAGACCTCAACCAACCCCGGTGCTAAAGCCGCTGTTGACGCACCGGCCGGTACCGAAAACCCTGACACCGTCTTTTTGGAAAAACCCGCCATAATAAACGGGGATTTTGAACAGGGAGGCCTTGGCTGGAATAATAATTACGCCGTGCAAAAGGATGAAAACGGAAATCACTATATCATGAACAACGCCAGTTGGGACATCCGGCAGGACATGAATTTGCTTCCCCACACCACCTACCAAATCAAAGCCCAAACCAAAAAGGGCACGGCCCAGGGACCGGCCAGGATAGTTTTTACATTCCATGATGTCAATGGAAACAAATTGCCCCAGTACTATGATATCCGGCACACCCATACCGGTAACGATTGGGAGGACATAGCTCAACAATATATCGCCATACCCGAAAAAGCCGCCATAACTAAAATATACCTGCTAACCAGTGACCCCAAAGGTTACCACTATTTTGACAATATCGTGGTTACCAGGACCAGTGCAGTGGGTGACCGGGCAAACCTGCAGGCGGACCAAAATGAAAAAATAGCCAATGGGGATTTTGAACTGGGACTGTTTGGTTGGGTTGGAGAATCATCTTTAATTACCGAGGAGAATGATAATAAATTTTTAAGGAACGGGTATAACTGGAGTCTTTACCAGCAGGTTGAGGTTGAGCCGGAACAAATTTACGTAGTCAAAGCCACAACCAGAACACCGGACGTGCAAGTGCCCACCCGCATCAAAGTAGTATTTTTAGATGAGCAAGGTCAGAGAATTCCGGAGTTTTATAACATTGTGCGCAGTCACACCAACAATGAATGGAATGATGTAACGGAAGTTATCAAAATACCTGCCGGCATTCACCAGGCCAGAATATACTTGCTGGCCAACGATGACTCGGCTGCGGTGGCCTGCGACTTCGATAACGTATCTTTAAAACTGGCCACTGGCGCGGAATTAAATAATCTGACCCGGGCCCAAACCGAAGACTCCCGGAACTACCTGGGTAACCATACTGAATATGTTGTAAAACCCGGGGATACGGCCTCAGGCATAGCCGAAAAGTTTGGCGTTGACCTTAAAACATTGATTGACGAAAACAACATCACCAACCCCAACAGTTTAGAGGTAGGTCAAATACTATATATACCGGTCAATTAACACCAAAAGGGGAGACGTCCAACGTCCCCCCCCTTTTGGTGTTAACTTTTATTTAACTGCCGTCAATGTAACATCATCAAAGTGGTGGTAACCATTGTCACCGGGTTCAACGGTCAGGAATACCCTGGCCTTAACTACCGTGCTGGGTACCTTAATGGCCATTTCCCGCATGGACTCCCAGGTCCTGCCGGCATGCTGGTGCTTGAAGGCGTATTCCGTGCTGTGACTGCCGTCACGGTAATAATATACCACCACAATCATGGCTGCTTTTTTGGAATTACCCGCGTGGGTCCGGGCATTCAGCTTATAATTGCCGGGCTTAAGACTGATTTCCTGGAAGAAATCATAGTTGGATGTATTGGTTAAAGCCGGGTTGCCGGCAGAGTCACGGCTGATTTTAGCTGAATTGTTCTTGTTTGACCAACCCTGTAAACCCGCGCTGAAGTCACCGTTTTGGATTAAATTGCCCGCCGGTGCCGGGTTTTCAACCTTGTTCTTTACTTCATATTTAGCCGCCGGTGAAAAGCCCATGTTGCCCGCTGCGTCTGTGGCACGGGCCAATACATAGTAGGTGCCGTCTGCAAGGCCCGATACATCCCAACTCAGTTCCCAATTGCCTTCCGTTGCGCTGCCGCTCTTTAATTCCGCTGTGCCTTTAAACTCGGTCCACGGACCCTTGGCGCTGGGACCGTAACCCAGGACCAGCTTGTCTACTCCGGTGTTATCGCTGGCCGATACCTGGAATACTGCGGTGCCCTTTAGCTGGCTGCCGGTTGCCGGGGCATTTACTTTAACCACGGGACGCTGGGTGTCCTGGGGCGGTTCCGGTTCTTCCGGTTCCGGTTCCGGTACGGCGTTCTTTACTTCATATGCTGCCGCCGGTGAAAAGACCATGTTGCCCGCTGCGTCTGTGGCACGGGCCAATACATAGTAGGTGCCGTCTGCAAGGCCCGATACATCCCAACTCAGTTCCCAATTGCCTTCCGTTGCGCTGCCGCTCTTTAATTCCGCTGTGCCTTTAAACTCGGTCCACGGACCCTTGGCGCTGGGACCGTAACCCAGGACCAGCTTGTCTACTCCGGTGTTATCGCTGGCCGATACCTGGAATACTGCGGTGCCCTTTAGCTGGCTGCCGGTTGCCGGGGCATTTACTTTAACCACGGGACGCTGGGTGTCCTGGGGCGGTTCCGGTTCTTCCGGTTCCGGTTCCCCCGGTCCCGGGCCCGGAGCAGGGTCAACTGGGTCAGGGGTCTCTCCATGGGCATTAAAGTAGTTCAGCATGGCTATTCCGATGAGTTCCATGGGGTAAGTTGAAGTTCTGTTTTTGACTATATTATAGCTAGTATCCAGTAAAGACGGTGCCCAGGGCTCAAACCACAACCAGTGCAAGAATTTGCCGGGTTGGGTACTGGTACCGCTGCCGTTTAACCTTTCGGCAACTGAGCCGTTGCTTCTGGCCAGGGTTTTGGTGGCGGTATTGGCGAATCTTTGCATGTCGTTATTATTAAAAAGACCGCATTTATAGCTAAGGTAAGCAAATTCAGTGCCCAGCGTGGAATGGCTTAAATCCTCTATAACGTTACCGTATGAGGGGTGACCGGGGAAATACTTCCAATAATAGCCGTTGGTAGCCGGGTTTACGGTAAGCTGCTGTTTAAAATAATTGGCTATTTTTGTTCCTCTATCCAGATATGACTTGTCCCCCGTAGCTTCGTAAATGGCCAGCAAAGCACTGCCATATGCTAAGCTCATGTTAAGAGGCCTTTTCAAATACATGGCATTACCATCTTCAATCCAGTTATTATCGCTGTAAATATATCTTGAGTCGCCGGGTTTTTCATGAATGGCCACTGCATCCCTGGCCGCCTGCAA
The DNA here is from genome assembly GCF_008124625.1 of Desulfallas thermosapovorans DSM 6562. Lineage (NCBI taxonomy): Bacteria > Bacillati > Bacillota > Clostridia > Eubacteriales > Desulfallaceae > Desulfallas > Desulfallas thermosapovorans. The sequence goes on along the minus strand of NZ_VNHM01000004.1, from coordinate 46,041 downwards.
ATAAATATTAGCTTTGGCATTGTAGCTGGCCAAAGCGGGATCACTTTTCACCACCGTGGCGAATTGAGCCAGGGGAGTGGCAATCATCCCGGTAGCCATGACGTAATGCATATTTTGTTTTGGGTCAAAATGGTTACTACTCCAGCCCGGCAGTCTTAAACCACGAAAATCGGTCTTACCCACCACGTTATCCCGGCGCGCCAGTACGCTGTCGGCAAAACTGGTAAAACTATTAAGGTATTTCTTGTCACCGGTGGACTGGTACATTAACAGATAAGCGCGCATAACGTAAGAATCGGTGTAACATATTTGATAACCGTCCGGTTTATTGCTGCTGGCTTTCCATTTTGACTGGTTATCCACCTTATCAAACAAATTTTTCAAGGTATCTGCATTGGTTGCAGCATTCACAGCTTGCACCGGTATCAGAAACAACAGTGCAACCACCAACGCGATACAAATTTTTCTCAAACAACTCATTTCCTAGGGTGCCCTCCTTATTTATGTCATCTCGGATGACTAATTTCTACAATTACCTACAAAACCCTTTAAAATTTAGCACCCCAATTTATTCCTATTATCTTTTTTATCACGGCATATAGTAACGTGTCCTGTGTTGTATTGTATAAAAGAAAACCCGAACCTTGACCCAGGCCGGGTTTCTTTATTTAGAAATATTTGTTTATTCATTGCTTGCGATGATTCCCTTCCACCAGTTGATCATATAACTGCCTGTATTCATAAGCAGTTTGCCTCCAGCCAACCCAACCGCTTTTTATTAAATTGCGTCCTTGGCTGCCCATACGTGCGGCGGTGTCACGATCATCCAGCAGTTTAATCAGAGCCTCCGCCGCAGCAGCACTGTTGCGGGGTTCAACCAAAATACCGTTTTTACCGTCCATAACCAGCTCCGTAATCCCCACCGCTTTGGTGGCCACCACGGGCCTGCCGCAGCTCATGGCCTCCTTGAGAACATTGGGCACACCTTCATGGTAGCTCAGCAGAACGCTGATTTCACAGGCTGCATACCACCAGACCAGTTCAGCATGGGGCACCTGTCCCGCAAAGGTCACTTTGGATTGCAACCCCCTGGCTTCAACCAGCGAGTTTAATGACTCCTTATCCTGGCCACTGCCCACCAGAACCAGGCGCGCGGCCGGGTATTTCCTGGCCACCCAGGTAAAGGCATCAATTAGTTCATAAATACCCTTTTGCTGGATAAGCCGTCCAACATAAAGTATAATCCGGTCATTCACCTGAAGCCCCAATTTTATCTTGGCCTGAACCTGGCTGATACCCGAGGTGTCAAACATATTATCATCCACACCTTCGTATATCACCTTGACTTCCCTGGTTTCTCCACTTAGTTTTTCAGCCTGGCGAGCTAATTCTTGCCCCACCGCCACCACTGCATCGGTATTTTGCAGTGTATACCTGGCCTTCTGGGATACACCGGCGGGTTTTTGCCCCACCATATTAACATCGGAACCTATGGCGGTACATACCGAGTATACACCCAGCTTTTCCGCCATCAGTAGACCCACATAACCGGTGGGCACAAGACCGTAGGAATGGATTATTTTATACCGGGCCACCGCATTAAAGGTACTTACCAGCGGCAAAAGGGACCAGTACATGAAGCGCATATTCCATTCGTCATATTTGCCCCCGGGCAGGCAGAGGAAGCGAGGATGATATATTTCCACCCCGTCAATATTTTCCCTCCAGGGTACCCGTCCCATATTGCGCCATTTTTCCTTATACCACAGCACCACCGGGCTGTAGGGCACCGGGGCAATCACCTTTACATTAACCCCGGCAGCCTGCAGGTTTTGGATCATCCTGAAGGCAAAAATGCCGCTATTTATGTTGAATTTATTGGGGAATATCGGGGATAAAAATATCACGTTATCCGGGCTGCCGGAAGGTCGAAAACCCCGTAATATGCCGAACTGGGCCATGATAGAGGGAACCAGCATGCCCAGGTAGAAGAATTTAGCATGATGGTCCATACAAGTTAGGCCGGCCAGAGCCATAAAAAGGGTAAGCATCCTGCAGGCAATCATATCCGCCGGCTTTTCCGTTTGCCCGCCCAGTCGCCACATGGAAACAAACAGGGCCAGCAGCAGTATGAGACCCGGTAACCCCAGTTCCGCAAAGGCGGCCAGGTAAATATTGTGGGGACCTTTGTTCAAACCAACCCCGGAAACCCCTTCCGTGGCCGGGAGGTACCGGGTGTAAGCATAGGGGAAATTATCCAAACCGACCCCGTGTAAAACATTATTTTTACAAATTTCCGCCCCCACCAGCCAGATATCAAAACGACCCGCTGCCCGCTCATCGGAAATTTCGTTGAAGCTCTGGGCGCGCTGGGATATCACCGGCATTTCCTTAACAGCATATGCACCCAGACAGCAGGCTATGATTACGACCGCTATTAAACCAACCAGTACCGTTCTTTTATTTAAAGCTTTGATTAAAAACCTGGCGCCAAGGATATTACCTGCCAGTAAGGTTAAAAACATAGCCAGCCAGGCTCCCCGGGAACCCGACAGTAATATTGCCAAAAGCATAACGGCACAGGCGGAAAGGCAGGCTAGCCGCATTAATTTGTCTTTGGTGGTAAAAGCAAGATAACCACCGAATATCACCCCCAAGCCCAACAGCCTGGCATACAGGTTGGGGTCCTGCAAATTACATATCACCGCCCTGGTGGTGAAATCATGCAGGTAGCCGTTATATATGCCCAGAAGCGCCGCTATAAAGGCACCAAATAGGAAGCTTCCCAGAATGTAATGAACGTCTTTCTTTTTTTCCACCAGGTTATAACCCAGCACCACCATGGCCAGTAATTGCACCAGAGATATCATTCGCCGCATACTCTGCTCTGGTTCGATAGCCCAGGCGGTGGATAAGAAGCTCCAAAAAAGATATAACACCAAAATAAATATAAAGTTATTTAGTTTAAAAAACTTCCTGGCCAGGATTAAATGCATTAACCAGCCCCAAAAGGTAACTATCCCGATTAACTTTATTACAGTAAAGGACGGGAAAATCACAGTTAAATCTTCCAGGGGGATAAAAAAAACCATTACGCAAAAGCCTACCAGCGGGCGCCAAACAATCAATGCAATGAGGGGCAACCCCCAAAGCACCAAAAAGGGCAGCCAGTTACCTGTAAATAGACCATATACCCCCAACAGGAATGCTATGGCCAATAAAAGACCCAGTGGCCAGTACTTATAATAATCCCCTTGCATACCATCCTCACCTTTTTTTCTTTAACCAAGTAATTTTTCATATAAACCAAGCAATTTTTTTTCTTCAGTCAACCAGTTGAATCTCTCCTCAAAGGCTTTGCGTCCGGCCATGGCCATATCTGCACGTATTTGAGGGTTATCTACCAAGTATTTGATTTGCACCGCAATCTCTTTAGGATCCAGCGGGTTGGCCGTTACCCCCGCCTTTACTTCCCCAAGGAGCTTCTTCCAACCGGGAAAATCCGACACCACCATGGGCAGGCCAACAGCCATATATTCAAATATTTTCGTGGCCAGGGATTTTAAGAAGTTATCCACGGGATAGAGCAGGCCTAAACCGATATGGGCATACCGGTAATACTGGTAAACCTGGTCATGGGAAACCAGGCCCGTCATGGTTATATGGTCCTGTAACCCGTAGGTGCGGGCAAGCTCGTTCAGTTTTACCTGTAAACCGGGTTGATTTACCGGCCCCACCAGGTAAAGGTGCGCATTTACCGCTGCACTGCGTAAAATATGCAGTGCCTCCACCATTTCCACGGCCCCCCTGATGGCACTGATATTACCGGCATAAATCAGATTGACCCGCCCGTGAACCTCCACCGGGCGCTCCATGGTGTTGGCTTTGTAAAGGGGATAATTAAGGATCTCCACTTTAGTTGTCTTAACGTTTTTAAAACTCTCCTGGTAACCCGATTCTGCCAGCACAACAGCATTGAAAAACGACGCGCTTTTCTTTTCCACAAAATTAAATACCCTGGAAACTAGCTTTCTGGCCCAACCGGGTATCCATGTTTTATGCAATATGGCATCGGGATAATCCTCATGCACGTCATAAATAACCTTACGACCCAGCAGTCTCAGCACCAGCCCCACGGGAATCAGTTCAGGATCGTGAAAATGATATAAACCGGCCCTGGCCCTTAAAGCCCGCACCAAAAGACGGCACCAATTGAGCGGCCTTGTGTAAAGCCTTTTGCTTTTGGGCAAGCCGAATAATTTAACACCGTTTTTGCGGGCAAATTTAAAATCTCCTATGGCATGTAACTCTACATCGTATTTTTTGGCCAGTGATGCCGCCTGTTTGACCGAAACCCGGACATCGTGACAGGAGTGCAAACAGCTCATAATAAAGACTTTTTTTTCATGCTTTCACCTCTTAACTTTATTGGTTTTTTTTCTTACATATGTAGCCATAATACGCAGCCCCGAACCCGTGAGTTACTGATTAAGCCCCGGATTTTTAAAAAGAATCCGGGGCTTAATTAGTAACAAATATTTAAATTTTACGTATTCTAACAATAAACTTAGAAAAAAATGGGGTTTTTGTCCATGGAAGGTATAAATATCCGATTTATCCAGCCTGAAGATGGCGAAGCCTGTAATGAATTCCACAATAATTTTTATGGAAAAAACCGGACCCTGGCCCAGTGGAATTGGGAGTTTTTACATTCCGGGCTGCCTGATATACCCTTCGTGATAGCGGAAAAAGACCGGAGGGTTTTAGGCACGCTGGCTCAGATTCCCACCCGCATGATTGATGAGGAAGGGGAATTTTTAACCGGTAAATCCGAGGAGGCACTTTTAGATCCGGTTATCCGGGGCACTGGAATCTACCCCGCCCTGTTCGACAAGATTTTTTCTTATATGGAGAGCCAGGGGGTTTTAGTGGTCTGGGGATTTACCCCCGCCATAAAAGCCAATAAAAGGGCGGGTTTTGAAGTCCACACCAGCATCGGCCAATTGTTTTTTCCCTTGCACGGGGATGCCGTTAACGCGCTGCTTAAAAACAATCTCTCATCGCCAATCAAAACCAGGGGCATAAAAATGCTCTGCAGCCTGGCCGGTGTTTTTTCATCCGCCGTTTTATGCTGTTCCGGATGGAGAATTAACAGGTCACTGGCCCGAGATATTCGAATACAAACGTTATCCGCGCCTCCCAGGGAATGCGCGGATTTATGCCGGGCCTTTGTGAGGCAGTGGGGGGGCACAACTGTATTAAGGGACGAGGCATTTTTAAGGTGGCGGATATTTGAAAACCCCCACCTCCGGGCCACGTTTCGGGCAGCTTACTTGAACAACCGGCTACTGGGGTGGGTGGCTTATGCCCTGGACGATAATTCGGTGGGGCATATTGTGGATATAATAGCTGCTTCAAAACAGCTTCATCCGAAAAATATAGAAACCGTCGTGGCGGCTTTATTAATAGACGCGGTAGTGAAACTGCGCAAAACAGGTGCCCTGGGGGTCAGGGCCTGGAAAGTAAACAACCATCCCTTTGATAACCTGGTAGCCCGGGCGGCCCGTAAAGTGGGGTTTTATTATATCCCCCGCGGCGAGTGGATGGTGCTCCATTACTTACAGGGCGCCGCTGCCCGTCCCTCATTACAATCACTGGACAACTGGTACATTAACAGAATTTATACCGAAGGGGTGTTGGGATAATGGGGGCAAGCAACAGGGTGATGAAACCCGGCGAGGTAAACTACTTGTGGCGGCAAATACTGCAGCACACGGAACGTTTTTTTACCCGGGAAGCCCTTGACATGCTGCAAACAGCAGATATTCGTTTTCTATCCTATACCGAAGCCATCCGGATAAGGGAACCTGTCATTGCCATAACAATTGATATAAATAATTCAGTCCGTCCTAAAGCTCCGTATAAGGTGCCCTTTAACGGTACGGAACTGACCCTCTGGAACCCGCTACCCCCTCCCCCGGGAGACGGTTGGTCCAACCTGCCCTGTACTGCAACCCCTCTGTGGTACCGGCATGAACAGGGCACCCTTATTCCCGCCTGGCATATCTTTGCCAACCTGTTTGATTTGTTAACCCTGCGGGAGGAAAGGGAAAGCCCCCGGCGGGATGCCCACGGCCGGTTCACCGGGTCCATGAGCCCCAGGCGGGAGGACAATTTGTTGGAGGTACCGGCCTTTAACGAAGGGGTGGCGGTGCTGGTGGCCGCCTGCCGGGGTCTCTTAAAAGAAAACTATCCCGGGTTTGATTTAAAGGGTTTGGTACAGCCCCCGGTGGTTGTTCTATCCCATGATAATGATATTTTGCGGGGCAACGATGTGTGGACCCAAGCGGTGCGCTTTTTAAGGATTTTCCAACCTTTACTGAAATTTAAGCCTCCCCGCCTGGCCAATTTTTGGTGGATACTGCGCAATACAATGTATCCCAAAGCTTATTATTTAGAAAACCTGGCCGGGATGGTGGACGTGGAGAGGATGTTTGGCTACACTTCATCTTTTTATTTCCTAAACGGTACCGGGGGCCGTTTAGGTGCCAGAAGCGGCTCAGCCATCATACCCGAAGCAATAAGGCAAATCCCGCCTGAGTGGCCGGTGGGTATACACTATAACTACGACACTTTGCTTAACGCTGACCGGTTTAACAGCCAGTTGACTGAATTATGCCGCTATGTGGGTAGGCCCATTATATCCGGCAGGGCGCATTACCTGCGTTTTGACCCCGAAAAGTCCTTTTCCTTCCTGGCATCCATGGGAATACAATGTGATGAAAGCCTTGGTTATTCCGATTATGTGGGCTACCGTTGCGGCATCGCCGGGCCGTTTCAACCATACGACCACACCTCGGGCCAGGCCCTGCCCCTGTGGGAAGTGCCTTTGACCATGATTGAAAACACGCTGCTGGGCCAATATCCCCGGGACCCGGCGAAGGCTTTTCATAACATGCTATACCATATCAGCCGCATTGGCGGAGCCATCAGCCTGTTGATTCATCCCGGCCTGTTCTTCAATCCCGAGTTTCCCGAAACCAGGGGACTCTACCGCCGCCTGCTGCGGGTGGCCTGTCAACTGGAGGCCCGGGGGGAAGCCGCTGTTAATTTGCTGCCGCCAAAGTGAAAGATGTGTAACGGAAATAATATTAGCATGCGGGGGCAGTTATACTACCCCGCATACCTGCCCCTTACTGTAGAAAGCGCAACCGTCTAAGTTTTGTTCAGCGGATACGCGGCTAAACAGGTGATCAAAACCGTTGTGGATATAATCCATTTGTGGGCAAAGTGTACCTGTTGAAGCAAAAAACCGCCGCCGGGCGGTTTTACCATTTACAAAGGATTTTATTTGAAAAACTCCTTATTTCACTGCAATGTTCATCTTATATCCCTCACCCCAAATACGGCCGCAGCAAACTCCGAATATCCTCCTCCGCATAGGAAAAACCCGGTTTTTCCAGCGTGGCCAACAACTCTTTAACCCGGGCGAAGTTATCCACAGAGCTGTAAACCGCAAATATCTTTTTATGCGGGGTAGTCTTTACTTGCTCATCATCCCCCACCAGTACTTCGGTGATCTTTTCTCCCGGCCTGATACCGGTATATTCAATGGCAATTTCCTTTTCGGGCTCCAGCCCTTTCAGCTTAATCAGTTTATAGGCTAAATCCTTAATGCACACGGGCTCCCCCATGTCCAAAACAAATACTTCTCCTCCCCGGGCGATGGCTCCCGCCTGGATAACCAGCCAGGCGGCCTCGCTCACCGTCATGAAGTAACGCATCATTTGCGGGTGGGTAATGGTAACCGGCCCGCCCCGGGCGATTTGCTTTTCAAACAAAGGAATGACGCTCCCCCTGCTACCCAGTATGTTACCGAAGCGAACAGCGGAAAATTTAGTTTGGCTTTCCCTGTTCATCATAAGCACAATGGCTTCGGCTATCCTTTTGGTTACACCCATGATACTGGTGGGCTTCACAGCTTTGTCGGTGGATATTAACACAAATTTATCACAGTTAAACTCGTGGGCCACTTCACACATCACCTTGGTACCCAAAATATTATTCTTTACAGCCTCCTCGGGTATTCTTTCCATGTAGGGTACATGTTTGTGCGCGGCGGCATGGAAGACCACCCCGGGTTTGTATTTTTGAAAAAGCCTGGTTATCCTGCCACGGTCTCTGATATCGGCTATCTCGGTGGCTATATCCACCCCGGAGCAATTCATTGTTAACTTTCTTTCCACTTCATAAATACTGTTCTCTCCCCGCCCCATTAATACCAGTTGCCCGGGATTGCTGTTGGCTATATTCATGCTCAATTCCGTACCCACCGAGCCTCCCGCCCCGGTTACCAATACCACCTGGTCCTTTAAATAATTGTTTATACTGTTCAAATCAAGGGATAAAGGTTTACGGCCCAGCAAGTCCTCCAGTTGCACTTCCCTTATGGAAATAGGGTTTAGGCAACCTGTTTTTAAATCATAGGTACCGGGTAATATTTTAATTTTAACTCCGGATAACCCTTTACAAATCCGAACAATGTCGCTGACCGCATCGGGAGGCGCTGAAGGCAGGGCAATGACTATTTCGTTCACCTTGTGCCTGTCAGCTATACGCGGAATATCAAAACGATTGCCTAGAACAGGTAAACCGCACACTTTTAAGTTCAGTTTATTTCGATCATCATCAATAAAGCCAATAATCACCGGTCCTTTCCCTGAACTGCTGATGGATTGAACAGCCAGGCTACCGGCTAACCCCGCACCCACTATCAATACCCTACTTTGCCTGTCCTCCACTGTATAACCCCTCTTTTTATACCATGTAAGGTAGTGTTTTATTTTCTATGATATGGAAAAAGGTCGAATATGGTGATTAAAAAACCGCCGGGCTATCAAATATAGCCAATACCAAAATAGTTATCTTAATCGCCCGCCTCACCATTTAATGATTGTTTCAAGTAACCATATGATAATTAATCGCGTACTGTGTAGGAATAATTAAAAATTTTACCAGAGCAGGAGGGGAAATTTTGCTGGATCGTAAACCAGCCGGGGTGGTTAAGTATGGCATCATCGGCTGTGGAGCAATAACCAAACGTTATATCGACGTGTTTGAGAATTTAAAAATTGCCTGCGTTGCCGCAGTGGCCGACAGCGATGGGGCAAAATCAAAAGCCATGGCCCAGTGCTTTAATTGCCTGGCCTATGATGATTATCATGAACTTTTGACCAACCGGGACATTGACGTAGTTATTATTGCTACGCCAAGCGGTCTGCATGCCCAAATGGCCCTTGACAGCCTCGGGGCGGGTAAACATACCGTGGTGGAAAAACCAATGGCCATGACACCGGAGCAGGCCGGTGCTATGATCAACGCGGCCCGAAGGGCCGGGCGCATTTTAACGACGGTATTAAACAATCGTTTTTTGCCGGCCAGTACTTTCTTAAAAAATACGGTGGATCAGGGAATTATGGGACGAATGTTATTCGGCAGCGCCTGCGTGCACTGGTACCGGCCGCAAAGATACTATAACGAAGCAGCCTGGCGGGGAACCAAGTTAATGGATGGCGGGGTATTGTTGAACCAGGCTATCCATCACCTTGACCTTTTACTATACTACCTGGGCGACGTTAAACAATTACAGGCTTACCGCGCCACGCTGGCCCACGACATAGAAGTAGAAGATACCGCCGTGGCCATAGTTGAATTTACCAGCGGGGCCATCGGTACCATCAACGCCACCACCTGCGCCTATCCCCGAAACCTGGAGGAAACTGTAACGGTGATCGGTGAAAAGGGCAGCGTTATTCTGGGCGGCCCCAAACTTAACGGTTTTCGTGCCTGGCGGGTTGACGGTGTTTCGGAACCCGAAGTCAAAGAAGTACCCAAATGGTACGGTCATTATAAGGTTATCGAAGATGTAACCCTGGCCATTATGGAAAAAAGAGAGCCCTTGATTAAATGCGAGGACGGTAAAAAGGCCCTTGATTTGATATGGAGCATTATGAGCAACTCCAAAATTAAATTGAACCATAACCCATAAATGCAGTTATGTTTTCTATGCGAGGAGCGAAGAGAAGTGTCCGGCGAATACAAAATTTATTCCAACGTTAAAATTGGCAGTAACGTTCAAATCGGTGCCTATGTAATTATTGGCCTGCCGCCAAAGGGCCGGGCCGACGGTGAACTGGAAACAATAATTGGCGATAATGCCGTTATACGTTCCCATACCGTGATTTATGCCGGCAATAAAATAGGTTCCGGTTTTCAAACCGGTCATAACGTAATGATCCGGGAAGAGAACGTAATTGGCAACCAGGTAAGCATCGGCACCGGCAGTGTAATTGAACATCATATTGTAATAAACGACAATGTGCACATTCATTCCCAGGCTTTCATACCCGAGTTCAGTATCCTTGAGGACGGTGCCTGGATAGGCCCCAACGTAGTTGTCACCAATGCCCGGTACCCGCTGGCGCCGGGGGTTAAAAACAGCTTAAAGGGCGCCCATATCAAACAAAATGCCAAGGTGGGAGCAAACAGTACATTACTGCCCGGCGTAGTCCTTGGTGAGCACTGCCTGGTTGGGGCCGGGTCAGTGGTAACCAAGGACGTGCCCGCCATGGGTGTGGTGGCCGGTAACCCGGCTAAAATAATCAATTACTTGAACAACCTGCCTTATAAATAAAACACGGCTGAACTTTAAATTGCACCATTACCGCCACTCATCCCCCACCTTGTAGAGGGTGGAGGTCTTTAAGGCGAGAAAAAATAAAAAGGAGCTGCGCTATGCAAAAAATCCCCTTTATGAATCTTCCCGCCCAGTACGCTAAAATAAAACCCGAAATCCAGCAGGCCATCAATGGTGTATTAGATTCCGCAAGTTTTATTATGGGGCCGGAAGTGCAACTGTTTGAGCAGGAATTCGCTTCCTTCTGCCGGGCCAGGTATTGTGTAGGCGTCAGCAACGGTACCGATGCCCTGATCCTGGCCCTTGAAGCAGTGGGGGTTGGCCCCGGGGACCTGGTGATTACCGTGCCCAATACCTTCATCGCCACCACCGAAGCCATCACCCGGGTGGGGGCCAAACCCGTTTTCGTCGATATAAACCCGGATACATTATTAATCGACCCCCACCGGCTGGAGGACAGAATTAAGGAACTTGTGGGAAAGAATTTACCGGTCAAGGCAGTGATAGCTGTCCATCTCTACGGCCAGCCCTGTCCTATGGATGATATCAATGAAATAGCCGGCAGATACGGGTTAAAGGTTATTGAGGATGCCGCCCAGGCCCACGGGGCCGAGTTTAAGGGTCAAGCAGTCGGTACGCTGGCCGACGCCGCCTGCTTCAGCTTTTACCCGGGAAAAAACCTCGGCGCCTACGGTGATGCCGGGGCGGTGGTAACCAACAACCAGCAGGTGGCCCAGCGTATCGCCATGCTTAGAAATCACGGGCGTACCCAGAAATATGAACATTTAATGGAGGGATATAACTGCCGCCTCGACAGCATACAGGCCGCAGTACTACGGGTCAAACTGAAATATCTAGACCGGTGGACGGAGCAACGGATTGTAAATGCCCGGCATTACGGGGAAGGTTTGGCGGGCCTGTCATCCATTAAACTACCGGCCGTGGCACAAGGGGTAAAACACGTTTATCACCTGTATGTAGTCCGGGTCAAACAAAGGGAGGCATTGCAAAAATATCTTAAAGAAGCAGGCATATCAACAGGAGTGCACTATCCCATACCGTTACACCTTCAACCGGCATACCGGTATCTCGGTTACCGGCCAGGGGATTTCCCCGTTGCCGAGGAGGCCAGCCGTGAAATATTAAGCCTGCCCATGGATGCGGAAATTTCCCGGGACCAAATTGACTACATCAGCCAGTGCGTCAAAAAATGGTTATCCAGGAATGACTAAGTGCACCCGTTATCATTAACACCCTGGTGCCGGGTGTTGAAAGTCTAAAAGAAATTCTTTCATGGCGTTTCGTGCCCCGGCAAGGCATGCATATAAGGTTGTTTGACTTTCAACCGGTAGGCACCCGGCACCATCAATATAAGACGTCAACATCAAAATCGACTCGCAGTTGGTGGCTGTTGGTTAGTTACGGTATTAAAAATACGGGAGAGAGCGTTATGCCCAGACTTTGGATATTGAATCATTACGCGGTGGGACCCAATGAAAGCGGTGGCACCAGGCATCTGGATTTGGCCGGTGAACTGGTGCAATTGGGCTGGGAGGTGGCTATATTTGCCGCTTCCTTTAATCACCAAACCCATAGCGAAGCCCACTTGGCACCAGGTGAAACAATCAAGGAGGAGTACCATAACGGTGTGCGCTTTGTTTGGCTGAAAACCGCAGCCTACCAGGACAATGGCCGGGACAGGGTGCTGAACATGCTTGAATACACCAGAAGGGTGATGCAGGTGGCCTGGAACCGGGAAAAACCTGATATGATCATTGGCTCCTCGGTGCACCTCCTGGCCGTGCTGGCCGCTTACTGGCTGGCCAGACATCACCGCTGCCCCTTTTTTTTCGAGGTACGCGATCTCTGGCCCCAGGTGCTTATTGACATCGGTAAGATTTCGGAACGTCACCCCGTAATCAGGTTGTTAAGAAAGCTGGAAGTTTTTCTTTATCGCAAAGCCGACGGGATCATTATACTTTTACCCGGAGCCGGTGAGTATATAACCCGGTTTGGTATCCCCGGGGAAAAAATATTCTACTTACCTAATGGAGTCAATTTAAGCCGTTACAATACTGATACCCCACCCTTAGGGGATGAACTGGAAAAAATATTGGCCGGCTTATCGGGAAAATTCATTGCGGTATATACAGGAACTCACGGTATAGCCAATGGATTGGATACTATACTGGATGCCGCAGGTGTGCTAAAAAGGCAGGGTGACACGCGGGTACACTTTTTACTGGTGGGCAACGGTCCTGAAAAACCACGGCTGCAGGATAGAGCCGCCCGGGAACACCTGGACAATGTCACCTTTGTTGACCCGGTGGCTAAAGAGTATGTGCCATCTTTGTTAAAAAGGGTTAATACCGGGCTGCATTCCTTTCAGGATTCCCCTGTGTTTCAGTGGGGGGTCAGCCCCAACAAAATATTTGATTATATGGCTGCCGGTCTGCCTGTTATTTTTCTATGTGACCGGGCCGGCGGTAATCCCGTTGATTTAAGCGGCGGGGGTGTTGTTCTACCGGGAGGTAATGTGGAAGCCCTGGTGCAGGCCTTGCTGGAAATGGTGCAGCACCCCGACCGGGCCGCCCAAATGGGTAAAAAAGCACGGCAATATGTAGAAGCCGAGCATGCCTCGACAGTGCTGGGGCGGCGACTGGCAGCGTTTTTACAGCGAGAAAATCAAACCACGGCACCCGCAATATACAACGAAAGGTAGTTACCACCTACACCTTTCGTTGGAGCGGAGAAATTCGCCGCTTATTATCCGCCTCGTTCTCATCAACAAACCCGCAGGTCACACCTTCCCTGCAATACCTCCTCTGTAAGGAGTATGTCCCGCATATAACCTCACAGCCCGCATAAGCTTTCCTTAAATAGTAAAAAAACCACCTTTCCGGTAATGGAAAGGTGGTTTGGCTTTGGTGACCCCACCGGGATTCGAACCCGGGTTACCGCCGTGAAAGGGCGGTGTCTTAGGCCTCTTGACCATGGGGCCGTTTTTGGTGAGCCATCCGCGACTCGAACGCGGGACACCCTGATTAAAAGTCAGGTGCTCTACCGGCTGAGCTAATGGCTCACTGACGTCTTACAGTTGTATAGTTTACAGTAAATTAATCAAAGTGTCAACAATTTTTATTATGACAAGATAGAGTTTTTTTGCTAAGCGAGGGAACTATTACGTCGTTCCTATTATAAATATTATTACATTTGGTGCCGGGTGTTGAAAGTCGTAAAAGAAAATCTTTCATGACGTTTTGTGCCCTGGAAAGGTATGAATATAATGTTGAAAGTCAAGGGCTTTCAACCGGTGGACACCCGGCACCAGCTTCACACAAAATATTTCATTCCTTCCAACTAATATACCCTGTAAAGTCATATGTTTTATTTCTACAGGTTTATGGTTTAATAATAATAACTAAAAAATCTCCTTTAACACCAGTGTTTGATCCCTACCCGGACCCACGCCCACAATGGCCACTGGTACACCGGACAGTTCCTCCAGGTGCTTAAGATAATCCCTGGCTGCCCGGGGTAAATCATTGTAATCGGTAACACTGGATATATCCTCCTGCCAGCCCGGAAACTCCCGGTATACCGGCTCGCACTGGGCCAGCATTTTTAAACTGGCCGGGAAATCATTGATAATTTCACCTTTATAGCGGTAACCCGTGCATATCTTCAGTGTTTCAAGACCGGTCAGAACATCCAGTTTAGTAACGGCCAGGTAGGTCAGGCCATTGATCCTGGCTGCATAACGGGCTATGACCGCATCATACCATCCACAACGGCGCGGGCGGCCGGTGGTGGTACCAAATTCACAGCCCCTCTCCCTGATTAAATCACCCAAATCGTCATGTAATTCAGTGGGGAATGGGCCTTCACCCACCCGGGTAATGTAAGCCTTGGCCACGCCAACCACAGTCTTAATTTTGGTCGGTCCAAGCCCCGCACCGAGGCACGCTGCAGCGGCAATGGGGTGACTGGATGTGACGTAGGGATAGGTGCCATGGTCGAGATCCAGTAAAGTACCCTGGGCACCCTCAAATAAAACCTTGTCTCCCCGGTCAATGGCGTCATTGACCAGTACCGATACATCCGCCACATAATCTCTCAACCGGTCGGCATACCCGGAATACTGTTCCAGCACTTGCTGGTAATCAAAGCTCTCCCCGGCTCCATAGAGGCGAGATAAGATATTGTTTTTTGACTCCAGCGTATAACGCAGCTTTTCCGCCAGCTCCTCCGGGTCAATCAACTCCGTCATGCGCAGGCCCACCCGGGAAGCTTTATCTGTATAAGTCGGACCGATGCCCCGGCATGTGGTACCGATTTTACGACTACCTTTACTTTCCTCTTCTACCATGTCTATGCTCTTATGGTAAGGAAAAATCACATGGGCCCGGGGGCTGATCCTTAAGTTGGCAGTGCTGACACCCTGTTTTTCCAGGGTATCCAACTCGGAAAGCAGTACACCGGGATCAATCACCACCCCGTTGCCAATCAGACATTGTTTGTCTGCATATAAAATACCCGAAGGGATTAAATGCAGTTTATATGTCTGACCGTCCGCCACCACGGTATGCCCGGCATTGTTTCCACCTTGGTAACGTACTATCATTTGTGCCTGCCGGGCCAAAAAATCAGTAACCTTACCTTTACCCTCGTCTCCCCATTGCGCACCAACCAATACCACCGTAGACATTCGGTATCCCCCTTATATTCTGCTAAGAATTTCCCTGGCAGCCACAATACCCGCCACCGAAGCCTGAGCCAGACCCCTGGTGACACCGGCACCGTCGCCCACCGCAAACAAGTTTTTAATCCGCGTTTCCAGGCCATTGGTCAAGGCCAACCGGGAAGAGTAAAACTTGACTTCCACGCCATATAGCAGTGTATAGCGGGAATAAACACCGGGAGCAATAGCATCCAGCGCTTTAAGCATCTCAACAATGGCTACCAGGTGCCGGTATGGAAATACCAGGCTGAGATCACCCGGCGTAGCCTCTTTGAGAGTGGGTGTTACCAGGCATTTTTGCATGCGATCCACCGTGGACCGGTGCCCGTCCAGTAAATCACCCAAACGCTGAACAATTACACCGCCACCAAGCAAGTTAGCCAGGCTGGCCACATATTTGCCATAGGCAATGGGTTCCCGGAATGGTTCTGTAAAAGTTTTGCTGACCAATACGGCAAAGTTAGTGTTATCCGTTTTATTAAAGGCATGGCTGTGCCCGTTAACCGTCACCAACCCGTCATTGTTTTCCATAACCACTTCCCCGTGCGGGTTCATGCAAAAGGTACGCACCCGGTCATCAAAGGCCCGGGAATAATATATTAGTTTAGATTCATAGAACACCCTGGTTAAAGGCTCCATAACAGCCGCAGGTACTTCCACCCGCACCCCTATGTCAACCGGGTTGACTCCGGTTTGCAGTTCCAACCGGAAAGCTTCCCGGGCCAGCCACTCGGCCCCTTCCCGCCCCGGTGCCAGTATCACGTGATCACCGGTAATCTCTTCACCGCCGACAGTACGAACACCCTTAACCCGGTTCCCGTCGGTAATAATTTGGTCCACCATCGTCCGGGTACGTACTTCAATACCCTTATCAACAAGATGCATATACATATGCTGTAAAATTTCCTGGCAACGCCCGGTGCCCAAATGACGTATAGCCACTGGAATTAATTTTAAATCAGCCATGGTAGCCCGGCGCTGAAATTCATGTATCTCGTCCTGGTGTTCCAAGCCGTAAACCTGCTGGGGAGCACCAAATTCGAGATATATCCGGTCGATTTCTTTAATCATTTCGTTTAGTTTTTCCACACCCAGGTATTGCTCCAGACTACCACCTATCTCTGATGAAAGGGTCAGCTTGCCGTCACTGAAGGCACCGGCACCACCCCAACCACATACTGTGGAACAGGGATGACAATTAAAGCAACTGCCACCCTTTTCCCGGGAGGGACAATTGCGCTGATCGATATCACGGCCCTTCTCTAATATCAATATCCGCAAGTCCTTCCTTTTCCCGGATAATTCCAAAGCAGCAAAAATTCCGGCTGGACCGGCACCCACAATAATTACGTCATAATGCTGCGTCATTGGGCAAACCCCCTGTTTTTCCTTTAAATATTTTGCACACCCAAACACAAAAATAACCCAAACGGGTGCTGTGTTTGAGTCAATTAATTACGATATTTAGGGCATCTGTATATTGTTACATATTAACTTGTGCACAACAATAAAATATTATCAAATAGGAATTTTTCTGTCAAGGTTGATTATGAACGCTCATTCACCGTCATTGCGCCGGGATAAGGTCATAAACTTGGTATACTCCTTCAAAAAAGCCAGTTCCACCACTCCAGTGGGACCGTTTCTTTGCTTGGCTACAATTATATCGGCAATGCCTATTTTTTCAGTATCGGGATTATAATATTCATCCCGGTATATAAACATAACCACATCGGCATCCTGTTCAAGACTGCCACTTTCACGCAAGTCGGACATAATAGGTTTTTTGTCCTGGCGTTGTTCCACGGAACGGCTTAACTGGGCCAGCGCCAGAACCGGCACACCCAGTTCTTTGGCCAGAGCTTTTAATGAACGGGAGATATTGGCAATCTCCTGCTGCCTGTTTTCGCTACGACCGCTACCCTGCATTAACTGCAGGTAGTCTATCACAATTAAGCCCAGCCCTTTTTCCATGTGCAGGCGCCGGGCTTTAGACCTGAGCTGGCGCACCGTAAGGACGCCCGAGTCATCGATAAAAATGGGCAATCTGGCCAATTCACTGGCCTTTTGGGTAAGCTTGCCCCAGTCCTGGTCACCAATAAAGCCGGTGCGTATTTTATGCTGGTCCACCATGGCTTCAGCACAAAGCATCCGCTGCACCAGTTGTTCCTTGGACATTTCCATGCTAAAAATAGCCACGGGTTTATTAATTTTTTGCGCTGCATGATAGGCAATACATAAACCAAAACTGGTTTTGCCCATGGAGGGACGCCCCGCAACAATTACCAAATCCCCGGGCTGTAAGCCCTGGCAGAGACGATCAAGATCTATAAAACCGGTGGGTACCCCGTTTATTTCCCCTTTGTGTTTATAAAGGTGTTCCATGTGCTTAAAGGCATCCACCAGTATATCTTTAATTTCGGTAAACAATGCCGAAGTACGCCGTGAACCCAATTCCAGCAGCATTCTTTCGGCTTCTTCCATCAACCTTTCCGCATCTTCACTACCCTCGTAACCCATGCCGGCAATGCGGGTGGCCAGGTTGATTAAATTACGTAATAGCGCTTTCTCCTCCACAATGCGAGCGTAATACTCGGCATTGGCGGCGGTGGGGGCAATATTACTGAGGGTGGCTACATAGGTAGCCCCACCCACCTTTTCCAGTGTACCTTTGCGCCGGAGTTGGTCCGTTACCGTTACCAGGTCAACGGCCTGGCCGTTCTCCTCCAAATCCAGGATAGTTTTATAGATAACCTTGTGGGCCTCCATATAGAAATCTTCCGGTTGGAGAAAGCGCGTTACGATGGCAATGGCATTGTTATCCAAAAACAGCGCGCCTAAAACAGACTGTTCGGCGTCTATATTGTGGGGAGGGACTTTATCCCACATAAACATCATCACCTGCTAAGTTATTCAACTGACTGGCCTGGCATGATCTGAAAAGATATGCTCGATAATTTCTTCCAATGTTTTGACTGTTATAACCTTTACACCCCTGGCGTCCGACGGTATATCCTTTTTATTTTCCCAGGGGATAAACACGGTATCAATGCCACACTGTCTGGCGCCGTAAATTTTTTCCGGTATACCGCCAACAGCTCTGATCATGCCCTGTATGGAAAGCTCCCCGGTAACGGCGATATTTTGGGGCACGGGCAGGTTTTCCAAAGCACTATAAATAGCCAGTGATATGGCCGCACCGGCTGATGGGCCATCAATACGACCGCCACCAACCACGTTTACATGTACATCATAATCATATAAATCACGGCCCGTCAATTTGCGTAGCACCGAGGCTGCGTTAAACACGGAATCCCTGGCCATACTACCGGCAGTTTCATTGAAGCGGATCACCCCGCCTTCCTTGCGCCTGGCCGGAAAAGCCACCGCTTCAATTTCCAGGGCCGAGCCAATAAACCCGGCCACACCGAGGCCGAAAATCCGGCCCACTTCTTTATTTTCAGCAGCCCGCCGTATCACATATGGTGTCAGGCGGCTGACCTGTATAACTTCATAAACATCGGTTTCACTAATGGCCGGGTTGGCATCATCCGGCGACCTGTGGCAGGCCAGTGCATAGGCATCCGCCAAAATATTAACCGCCTTGCGCCCTTCAATGGTATATTCGGCAATGAGATTGGCCACTTTTTCATTTATGGCCACATTTAACTTTTGGGCGGCCTGGTATACTATCTTATAAATGTCGGAAGGGGTTAACGGCTCAAAAAATATCTCGGCACAGCGGCTGCGGATAGCCGGGTTGATTTCCTCCGGTTCCCTGGTGGTGGCACCGATTAATATAAAATCCGCCGGTGCACCCTCTTCAAATAATTTTTTAATATATTTGGGAACATTGTTGTCCGACGGATCATAATAAGAGGATTCAAAGAACACCCGCTTATCCTCCAGCACTTTTAACAATTTGTTTTGTAATATAACATCCAGTTCCCCTATTTCGTCAATAAACAGCACACCACCATGGGCGTCTGTCACCAAGCCGGGTTTAGGCTCGGGCACGCCGCTATCAGCCAAATCACGCCTGGCCCCCTGGTATATGGGGTCATGTACCGAACCCAAAAGCGGGTTGGTCACCTCCCGGGGGTCCCAGCGCAGCGTAGTCCCGTTTACCTCCACAAAGGCAGCATCGGTTTCAAAGGGACTGTGTTTTAATCCCCGGGCCACCGCCAGGGCTAATCTGGCTGCAGTGGTTTTTCCCACTCCAGGGGGCCCGTAAAGCAGTATATGCTGGGGAATAGGCGACGCCAGTTTGGAGAGTAATGCCCGCACCGGTCGCTCCTGGCCTATAATTTCATCAATACTGGCAGGCCGCAAAATATCCAACGCAGAACGGACCAAACTTTTTTGTTCCAGTTTTTCCAGCACTGCAAATTTCTTCAATGTTTGAGCATTTTCCGGCCCGGCATTTTCCTTAATGATCTGCATTTTTATTTCGCGTACATACTCCTCGTGGCGCTGCTGCAACCGTTCATTGATCTTCTTTTCCAGTTCATCTTCAAGAGTACGCCTGGCTATTATATCGGCAATCTCATTCTCTATCTCATCCAATATCCCTGGTATATCATCCAATTCCGGTACGGTTTCGATAGTAGGATCTTCAAAAACAAGCTTCTGCAGGGCCAGTACCTGTTCAGGCAAATAATCGGAACGCATCGCTTGTAAAATATTCAATTTTCCGGCCCGCAGTACAATTTTATCCGAACCGTATAAATCACTGAGCAGGTTAAACAAGGAATTAACCTGCCGGCGCAACTGTTCCCGTTCCCTGAACTTGGCACTTAAATCGGTTTTACCCTTTATTTTTTCCAGAATACTTTTCATTGCTGTCAAATCTCCTTAACTGTCAGTTGTTAACCTACTCCGGAACGACTTCCACATTGATTTGTACCTGTACCGCCGGGTGCAGCTTAATGGTAATACCGTACTCACCCAATGCTTTGATGGGGGTCTTTAAAATAATTTTTTTCTTGTCAACGTTGAAGCCATGCTTATGCTGTAAAAATTCCGCGATATCCTTATTATTAATGGCACCGAATAATTTACCGGCATCACCCACCCGGGCCGGAATAACCAGCTTCAGGCCTTCCATCTGTTGCCCCAGGGCTCTGGCCTCATCCTCAGCTTTTTTTCTCTGGGCTGCTTTAACCTCATTTTGTTTTTCCAAATCCTTTAGCCTGCCTTTGGATGCTTCCACGGCAAGACCTTTGGGAATTAAAAAATTACGGGCATAACCCTCGGCTACCTTTATTACCTGGCCCTTTTGGCCGAGCTTTTTAACATCTTCCAAAAGAATGACCTGCATTGTTTAGCCTCCCTTGTTTTTATTGTCGTCATTATTCGGCAGTCGGCGGAAATTAATCAAAGGGTCAATTACACCAATGGTTAATACCATCATGGCAGTAAAGGGTAAATACAGTAGCATTGCAAACAATACAATAAATTTTACTATTTTGGAAACTCCCCATATCTGTATATAATGAGCAATCACAGCCATACCCAGTACAAAAAAAATAAAAGCCGCAATATACAGTATATTTTTACCTGTTACCTCCATCAACTGCCAGGATAACTCGTCACCGCCCAGGGTCAGCGCCAGGCCGGTAATAATCAACCAAATAGAATACCAGGGCAAACGCCACTGGGTAAAATAATAATTGGTCGACTCGCACAAACCAAGGCTGCGCATCAAGTGCCTGGCAATAAAATAAGTGAACATGGTCATCATGATATTCCACACGGCCACACTACCGGGCAAAAAGGTTTGCACAAGCTCAATCATTTGCCTGGTAAGGGCCAGGTACTGTTCTTTATCTGCCTCATCAATCAAGCCGTTTTGGCTATATAACTGAGACGTTTGCTCCATAGTGGCACGAAACTCGTCGGTCACCTGGGATATACCGGCACCACCAATGAAAAAACTAAACATTAGATTCAGACCCGCTATGGTAAGCGCCCAAAAGAAGAGCACCGCCATACTTTTATCCACAGTCACCTTGTTCTTTAACATTAAGCCAATTAAAATACCTAAGGGAGCAAATTGTAAAACCAGCAACCCCACCGGCCTGATGCTGGTAAAGGAAATAAACAGCATAATCATGGTTAGTATTACGGCCAGTAATCCATGATATAAATCGCGCCTTAAAATTAGATAAACCAGCGGCATGGGCAATAACAACATGGTTAAAAAATACAGCGGTGCGATGTAAAGGCCCAGTAATCCCAGTAAAGACATAACGGTGCCCGCAATAATTATTTCTATTGCGCCCGGGTACCTTTTTATCGGATGCAAAAAACCACCTCAAATTTGTTTTATCCGGCTTACATCACAACAAATTATATTTCTGCACCGGTACAGTTTTTCCTTCATTACGCTGCGTATATCAAACTGTTATTTATTGATTAGCATACCAGGTTAAAAAAAGCAAGGGGAACATAGCGTTCCCCTGTAAAAGACTGTAAAGTTTAAATTATTCTGCGGTGAATGGCAAAAGTGCTATATTTCTGGCCCGTTTAATCGCCAGGGTCAACATACGCTGGTGGCGGGCACAGTTGCCGGATATGCGGCGGGGTAATATCTTACCCCTCTCGGTGATATATTTTTTTAAACGCGGTACGTCTTTATAATCCACACTTTCCATCTTGTCGACGCAAAAACTGCAAATACGCTTTTTGCCCCGACGCCCACGTTCACGTCTCATTGTACTTCCCTCCTAAAACGGAATATCCTCCTCATTAAAGCTAATTTCGCTGGCAAAGTGCTCACCTTCGGCGGCTTGGTTTCCACCCATGACCGGACCCCGGGCATCTCTGGCGGAATCCAAAAATCGAACATCGCTTGCCACAACTTCAACAACTTTACGGCGTATACCTTGTTTATCATCATAAGAACGTGACTGCAGTCTTCCTTCCACCGCCACCAACCGGCCCTTGCCCAGGTAATTGGCACAGGTCTCAGCCAGCTTTTGCCATACTACAATATCTATATAATCCGTTCCATCCACTCTTTCACCCTGCCGGTTTGTGTACTGGCGGTTTAATGCCAGGGAAAAAGTTGCCACCTGCATACCGCTAGGTGTATGGCGCAGTTCGGGATCCCGGGTTAATCTACCGATCAATATGACTTTATTTAACATTATATCACCGCCTTGGTCTTGCTTTATCTCTATATACTTATAGATTACTTTTCATCTTCGCGAACAATCATGTACCGCAGTATATTTTCGGTAATTTTCAGTACCCGGTCCAATTCTGCGGCCACCGCTGCGTCACCTTTGAAGTTCATTATGACGTAATAACCTTCACGGGTACGCTGAATCTCGTAGGCCAAACGACGTTTGCCCCACTTTTCAAGCTTGGTTACCTCGGCGCCATTGGTTTCTGCAATAGTCCTTACCTTTTCAATCAAAGCCTCGGTGGCTTCTTCCTCAAGGTCTGTCCTAATGATGAATACTAATTCATACTGACGCACGATATTCACCTCCTCCCTGTGGACATAAGGCCCCACTGTGTCCGTGCGGTAAACAGACAAGCGACAGCGTCATCAAGTCGCCTGGTGTAATTTACCCCGAAAGTGGAGCAGGGCAGGTCCATATAATATAATAACATTGCCAAAATTGGCTATAAAATTATAGCACAGATAATTGAACAGGGCAAGCAGAAACTAACTTTTATCACCGGCACTGGAATGTATAATTTTTTTCACACTCTTTTCAAACTTGGGCCTGGGCAACATTAATACCCGCCCGCATTTTGTGCACCGAATGCGAAAATCCACCCCGGTGCGCATTACCTCCCACTCATCACCACCGCAGGGATGCGGTTTACGCGTTTTAACTATATCTCCCACACTATATTTAACCAGCATAACCAACCACCCAGCATAATTGTATTTTTAAGCCTTTAAAAAGGCCTGGTACCCCTTGTACATCATATAAATATCAGCTTTATGGCTAACTTCAAAAGGGGAATGCATACCCAGTAAAGCAACACCGCAGTCCAGCACATCCATGCCTAAATTGGCCATCATATAGGCAACGGTGCCGCCTCCTCCCTGGTCCACCTTGCCCAATTCCCCTGTTTGCCAGATAACACCCTGGTCATTGAATATTTTTCTTACCCGGGCCACAAATTCAGCATGGGCATCATTGGATCCTTTTTTACCCCCGGAACCGGTATATTTGGTAATTACCGGCCCACAACCAAGACGGGAGGCGTTATTTTTCTCCATTACATCTTCAAAATCCGGGTCAACGGCCGCGTTAACATCAGCCGACAAAGCCCGGGACCTGCTCATGGCCCTGCGCAGTACCAGTTCATTATATTGACCGGTGGTTTTACCAACCAGTTCAGCCATAAAATTGGTAAAAAAATTCGATTCCATACCTGTGTTACCCACACTGCCGATTTCCTCTTTATCAGCAAAAACACCTATGGCGGTGTTAACAGGATGCTGTATTCCAGCCATCGCCATCAATAAACCATATGCACATACCCGGTCATCCTGGCCGTAGGCTCCCACCAGGGAACGATCAAACCCTATATCCCGGGGAGTAGTGGCGGGCACCAGTTCCAATTCGGCACTGATAAAGTCCTCCTCAATAATACCGTAATGCCTGTTTAATATGCCCAGTATATATTCCTTGACCCTTTCTTTAACACTAATGTCATCCACCGGCAGGCTGCCACATAGAGCATTTAATTTTTCACCCGGAAAGGCCTCGATTAATTTTTTGTCCATTTGATCCTTGGCCAGGTGAGGCAGTAAATCCGTAATTAAAAAAACCGGGTCCTGGTCATCTTCACCCAGACATATGTAAACCTTTGAGCCGTCATTTTTAATAACCACCCCGTGCAAGGCCAGTGGCAGTGACAGCCATTGGTATTTTTTAATACCGCCGTAATAATGGGTCTTTAATAAAGCCAGTCCACTTTGTTCGTACAGCGGGTGCATCTTTAAATCCAGCCTGGGACTATCCACATGGGCTCCGATAATATTTGCACCCTCAACCAGGGGACGCTGGCCGACTACAGCCATGACCAGCGCCTTACCTTTTATCTCCTGGTACACCCGGTCACCAGTATCAAGTGGCCCCGTGACTTTATCCACCGGTACATAACCATTATTCTCAATGTACTCTTTGACCAGTTTAATTGTTTCCCTTTCTGTTTTAGCTTGCTTGATAAATCTTTTATAATCTTCACCCATTTGCATTACAGCTTCTTTTTCCTGGTTGTTTAAATGTTCCCAAACGGTTTTTCTACTATAAGCAAAGTTACTAATCTCTGACATAAGGAACCTCCCATATATTTTAGTGCAATTATTATAGCCTGTTTATATATATCTACATCCATGCATCACAATCAAATCAACCGGGGATGCACTCAACGGGAAATGGAGATTAATAACATCCAATATCTGATAAGCGTAAGGAATTAATAATGAACCCGCCACGGCGCGACTGATTGCACCATTTTGTTCATAACCTGCCATTACCCCGGTGGATAACACAGGTTCTAGAAACAGCGCCACCAACAGAACTATTACCAGACCACGGGCCAGGCCCAGCAGTAGTCCCCCAATGTGGTCCAAAGGGCTTAAAAAGGTATGGGCTACTGCGCCGGAGAAAAACTGCATAATTATTTTTACTACCATTGCCACCGCCAGCAATATCAATACGAAAGATATAAACTCCAGCACTGATAAAGCCAGTTGATGGGCAATACTATCCAAACTCCCGGGGATAGTTTGCTGCAATCCGTCCATGGATATTTTTCCGGCCAAATCCGGAAGCAGTGAATTAGAAAAATGATTAATTAGGAATCCGGCAATACTGTCTCCCCACCCCCACTGGGCATCAAGGTAGGCGGCCAACCGGCGGTAGCACGTAAAAGCTGCCGCAATACCCAGTATTAACCCCAGTAGCCTGGCAACCCCGGCGAAAAAACCGGTGGACAACCCCCTCAGGGCGGAGAGTGTTATCACCAGGATTAATACCCAATCCAACCAGTTCATATAATCCCTCCTGTGTTAGTTCACCAATTAATTAATTTCTTGCAAATTTTTAACGCAAATATTTAACAGGTGGAACCACCAGTAAAATAATAATTAGCAATAAACCTGCATATCCAAATATAGGGTATATTATACCAACCAATTTGTCAAAATCTAACCTGGCCAGTGGAATAGCCAGTAGTGTGATCCCAATACCTATCATTTTATATCTATAACTTCCGGGTTCAGCCACCCGGGAGGCAAAACCATGGGCATTGGCCACAGTTGTGGTTAAAATAGCCAGCCAAATCAACAATCCCATAGTATTCCTTAAGCCGGCGCCAATGATGCCGGCCATATAAATCATGGGCACCTTATAATTTGTAATTTCGGGGTAAACAGTTAATCCGGCTATAACCATGACCCCTGCAGTAACACCCAGTCCCAATCCCCCCAGTATGCCACCGGCTATGGCACTTTTAGTATTTATATCTTTTCCAATGGTGGATAACACGGCAATAACTAAAATCATATTATACGAGACATATAATAAACCGGAGAAAGTCCAGTGTCTGATATTTTCTGATTGCTGCACGGCAAGATTTGCTGTTATGGGGTTATTTTGCAATTGTATTAGTAATAATGATGTTATAAGTATAGCGGTTATTTTTAAGGGCACCAGAATAACATTTATCCATAAAACACCATGCATACCGCATAGTAAAACCAGGCAATTTATACCTGCTATTATTAGTATTCCATACCAGGCGGGAATGTTAAAATGTTCGCTAAAAACAGCTCCACTGCCGGATAACATTACACTCAGTCCACCGGCCAGCATTAATAAACTTATTATATCAATTAATTTGGCCAGTTTTTTGCCCACTAAAAAATTCAATAATACTAAATAATTGTTGGTACCTAATTTCCTCGACAGATATAGTGTTATCGCTCCCAGATAGCAAAACAGAAAGGTAACCAGCACTACTTCTTTAATACCATCTTGACCATGCACTATGATAAATTGCAGAATTTCCTGGCCAGACGCAAAACCCGCGCCAATCACTGCACCCATATACATAGCTGCAATTTTCGGCACGGAGACTTGTTTACTTAGTGCCAGCACATTCACCTCCATAAACCCTATAAAATGAGTTTATGCAAAGATCAAATACCTTTTAACCAAAATAAGAATAAAAAGCGCGGTGCCAGGAAATAAATATATTAGTTGTTTGTTTTTTAAGAAGAGGTGATTATGTGGCTATAGCTAATCCTGTGTTTAACGAAACCACAAAAAAGATCAAAGTACATGTTGAGGATCCACTGGCATCAGAAAAAATATGCATGGCAGTTATAGATAAATTCAACCGGTATAACATTAGCAGCGGCAAGCAAATTGTGTTGTTATGTATTGGCACCGATCGTTCCACCGGAGATTGCTTGGGACCGCTGGTGGGCAGTAAATTAGTTTGTAAGAATAATAATTTTTTTGAACTATACGGAAATCTTGACCAACCGGTCCACGCGGGTAATTTAACGGACTGTCTTGACGAAATAAATAAAAAATATCCCAATCCCTTTATAATTGCGCTGGATGCATGCCTGGGAAGTGTAGATAATATAGGGCAGATATCTATAAGTGAGGGCGCATTAAAACCCGGAGCCGGTGTAAATAAATCACTACCACCGGTTGGACATATTCATATTACCGGTATTGTTAATGTTGGTGGTTTCATGGAGTACCTGGTACTTCAAAACACCCGGCTTAACCTGGTTATGAAAATGGCAGATGCCATTGCCAACGGGTTATCCAAAGTAGCAGTGGAATATAGTAAAGGAAAAGTCTGGAGTTGTTAATGGCTCCAGACTTTTTAATATTTTAAACCAGGTTTAGATTTTTTACTATGTAAGACAATGGGACAATGATAATAATAGCGGGTAATAAATTACCTGTATTAATTTTCTTGAGCTCAAGGATATTTATAGCAATACCAACAATCAATAAACCACCGGTAGCTGTTAACTGGTTTATAACGAAGGGATTAAGAATATCCTTTAAAAATGATGCCGTTAATGTGATGGTTCCTTGATAAATTAACACTGGTATACAAGAGAAAATCACTCCAATGCCCATTGTCGAAGCAAAAAAAATAGCGCTTACCCCATCAAGTATGGCTTTGGTGAATAATGTGTTTGGATTACCGGTTAAACCATCCTCAATAGCACCCACAATTGCCATAGCTCCAACACAATATATTAAACTTGTTGTTACAAAGGCACTGGCTATATCACCACTTTTTTTACCAACTAAGTTTTGTAGCCATAAACCCAATCTATGGAGATTATCTTCAATTTTCAGTAACTCTCCACTTATACCCCCAAGGGCCAAACTTATAATCACTAAGATTATCTGGTTACTTTGCAATGACATTTGTAAGCCCACCAGTAAGACAGACAGGCCAATAGCCTGCATAACGGTTTTTTTAACCGAGGGCTTAATACCTTTTTTTAATACCAATCCAGCTATCGCACCGGCGCAAATAGCCAACACGTTTACTATGGTGCCTAGCATGTCTACTCCTTTATACAATAATGTTTCACGTGAAACAATTTAACTGATTTTTATTTTATTTATCAAACTTACCAGTTCATCGTTATCTTTGTATTCAATTATTATTTTTCCACTACCATTGGGGTTGCTTTTTATTTTTACCTTTTTATCAATACCCTGTAATAATTTTTTCTGCCACTCTAAAATCACCGGATCAGTTTTATTTTTTTTAGTATCCTGTTTGATTTCTATATATTTTTTTACCATTTCCTCAGTTTTACGCACACTTAACTGCTGTTTGATAACCTTTAAAGCTAATTTAATTTGTGTTTCATGATCCGGTAAAGATAATAATGCTCTGGCGTGCCCGGCAGTAATTACTCCCTCCATCAACATATCTTTTATGGCATCGGGTAAAGCTAAAATTCTTACCATATTGGCGATAAATGACCGGCTTTTTCCAACTTGCGCTGATAATTCTTCCTGAGTTAGACCATATTTATCCATTAATTTTCTGTATGCGCTGGCCTCCTCAATTGTGTTTAAATCTTCCCGCTGGATATTCTCTATCAGTGCTGCTGCTGAAGCTTCCAAATCACTATAGTTTTTAACAACCACAGGTACTTTATCTAAATTTAATTTTTTACATGCCAGCCATCGTCTTTCTCCTGCTATAATCTCATAGCAATCATCTTTTGCGGGCCGCACAACAATGGGTTGAATCAGCCCGTGTGTTTCTATTGAGTATACCAGTTCATTTAAACTATGTTCATCAATTTTTTGCCTGGGTTGATTGGGATTGGGATATATTTTATTAATATCGACTTCCTTCATTTCGTTTTCACTTATGCCATTATCATTAGTTTCTTCTTTAACCGGTATTAAAACGGAAAGTCCCTTGCCCAAACCTCTTTTTTTACTCAATGCCCATCACCTCACGCGCTAATTCCTGGTAAAGTTCAGCTCCCCTGGAACGTCGATCATACAACATTACCGGTTTACCGTGGCTCGGCGCTTCACTTAATCTTACATTACGGGGGATGATACTTCTAAATACCTTATCCTTAAAATATTTTTTCACCTCATCAACAACCTGAATGGATAAATTGGTACGGCCATCAAACATAGTCAAGACCACGCCCTTGATAACTAATTCCTTATTTAAGCCCTGCTGCACAAGGTTAATGGTATTCATCAACTGGCCGAGTCCTTCCAAAGCATAATATTCACACTGTAATGGTACAATGACAGATTCAGCTGCTGTAAGGGCATTAATGGTCAGCAAACCCAACGATGGTGGACAATCAATGATAATATAATCATACTTGCCCTTTTCCTTAATTAATATATTTCTTAATAGATATTCTCTTTCTTTTATATCCACCATTTCTATTTCCGCACCGGCCAATTCTATTGATGAAGGTATTATATCCAATTTATCCAAGATGTTTTTTATTTTTACCAGGCCGGTTTCCACGTTACCTAAAAGCAAATCATATACACTGTATTCAAGGGCATCCTTATTAACACCAACACCGCTGGTGGCATTTCCCTGGGGATCGATATCAGTAAGTAGTACTTTACAACCCAGTAAGGACAACCACGCGGAAAGGTTAACCGCCGTAGTGGTTTTACCTACTCCTCCCTTCTGGTTGGCAATAGCAATTATTTGTCCCACAATATGCACCCCTTAGATGCTTCTTTCCTTTACAAATTTTTATTCCACATAAATTACCTTACTTCCTCCCCACATTCAGGCAATAAAAAAAACAGGGCTGAAAACCCCGCCATTTTGTTACTTTATACATGTCTTTAATAAGTCATAGTGGTCGCTTTTTTGGTATACCGGCCCTTCTCGGGTATTTATCCGGGGTGTTGTTTACCTTTTCAATAGTGATGATGGATCTTCCCTCATGACTCAAAGGTAAAGCTATATGGCGAGTACCAATTATTTTCCCACCAAGGATTTTTATTGCACGCTCAGCCGAACTTAATTCATCCTGAACATTGGGACCCTTGGCTGCAATAAATAGACCCCCTACTTTAACAAGGGGAAGAGCGTACTCAACCAAAACCCGCAGTTCCGCCACAGCCCGGCTAACAGCCACATCATATTTTTCTCTACCGGTTACTGACAACTCTTCAGCCCTGATATGTATGGCCCGGGCATTATCTATATCCAGTTCTTTTATTACCTGCTGCATAAAGTTTACTTTTTTACCCACCGCATCAATTAATGTGATGATGATATCCGGTTGATATATTTTTAGTGGCAAACCGGGAAAACCGGCACCACTGCCTATATCCACCATTGAAATTGTTGTTGATATACTCTTATCCCTGGATATATCCTGATACAGCAAAATCGAATCTATAAAATGTTTTTCAGCTGCTTCCGCAGGGTCAGTAATAGAAGTTAAATTAAATTCGCTATTTTTTTGACACAGTAACTGGTAATATTTTTCATATTTTTTTATAACATCACCGGGTATTTCAATCCCTGCCATTGTGCATCCACGTACAATGGTTTGTTTAAACACATCATTCATATCACATCTATCCCTAAAATATTTTAATTTCAAAACTTGTTGGAAAAGCAGGCTTTGGTGCCGGGTGTTGCAAATGCCTTTCCGGTGCGCAAAAAATCTAAAAGAATTTCTTTTTAGACTTTCAACACCTGGCACCTGCGTGGGCACCACAAAACCAGCCAACGTAAAGATTATAAGTCGATATATCCTAAAAATATCGTCGGTAATTTTCATCCTCTGCTGGTGTCGCGTTGGCAGCATGGGTGTTTAACACGGACTTTTCAAACAGCCTCTTACCAGTAAGCTTGTTTAACCTTCTGCCCGCCTTTGCTGTTCCAAATAAATCAATAACACAGATATATCCGACGGGTTCACACCGGAAATACGGGAAGCCTGGCCAATGGATACCGGTCTTATCTTCTCCAATTTTTCCACCGCCTCTACAGCCAAACCCTTAACTTTGGAGTAGTCAATTTCATCCGGTATCTTCATATGCTCTATCTTTTCGAATTTTTTCACCTGAGATTCCTGCTTTTTTATATAGCCCTCATATTTAATTTGAATTTCAACTTCCTCTTTAACATCCTCATCCAATTGTGGGTGCTCCACTGGTATTCTTTCTAAGTCATGGTAATTTATTTCCGGTCTCTTTAATAACGCGGCCAAGGTAATACTGCCCTGAAACATAGATGAGTTTTTTTCTTCAAGTATGGCTTTAATTTCCGGGCCCGCCATAACCAAAGTACGCTGCAACCTTTCTTTTTCCTCTTCCACTGCTTTACGTTTTGCCATAAAGCGCCGGTAACGGGCAGGAGTTACCAGACCAATTTGGTATCCCCTTTCTGTGAGCCGCAGATCAGCGTTATCCTGTCTTAACATTAAACGATATTCAGCCCGGGATGTTAATAAACGATATGGTTCCGTCACTCCCTTGGTTACCAGATCGTCAATCAATACACCTATATATCCTTCAGCTCTGGATATAATGAATGGTTCTTCCTCCTTAATATACCTGGCAGCGTTAATGCCCGCTATGATACCCTGAGCTGCGGCTTCCTCGTAACCCGATGTTCCGTTAATTTGACCGGCAGTAAAAAGCCCCTTTATTTCTTTGGTTTCCAATGTCAACTTAAGCTGGCTGGGGACAATGTAATCATACTCTATCGCATAACCGGTACGAATGATCTCCACCCTTTCCATACCCGGTATGGTTCTTAACATGGCCAATTGCACATCTTCCGGCAAACTGGTGGACATGCCCTGAACATACATTTCATTTGTTTTTCTTCCTTCCGGTTCGACAAAAACCTGGTGGGCAGGTTTATCTGAAAATCTGACTACTTTTGTTTCAATGGACGGGCAGTATCGTGGTCCTACACCTTCAATAACGCCGGTAAATAGTGGCGATCGATGTAAATTTTCCTTAATAATATTATGGGTACGCTCATTACTGTAGGTAAGCCAGCAGGGAATTTGTTCCCTTTCCTTAATATCAGAAATGAATGAAAAATTATAAACCCTATCATCCCCCGGTTGTATATTCATTTTTGAAAAATCAATACTGCGCTTGTCAACCCTGGCCGGTGTGCCGGTCTTAAAACGCCCCAGGGTAAATCCCAAATCCTTTAAACAATCGGACAGCTTAATGGACGGAAAATTACCATTCGGTCCGCCGGAATAAGCCACGTCACCAATAATAATGCGCCCCTTTAAAAAAGTACCGGTGGCAATAACCACCGCCCTGGCTTGAAATACGGCACCTGTATGTCCAACTACTCCAGCAATTCGTCCCGCTTGAACCAGTATTTTCTCCACCATGACTTGCTTTACATCCAAATTTTCCTGGTTCTCAAGTACTTGCTTCATATTGATATGATAATTTATTTTATCGGCCTGGGCTCGCAATGCCTGAACCGCCGGGCCCTTTGCGGTATTAAGCATGCGCATCTGAATAGCAGAACGGTCGGTGTTGATGCCTATTTCTCCGCCCAAAGCATCCACTTCCCTGATTAACTGTCCCTTGGCCGGACCGCCCATGGCCGGATTACACGGCATCATAGCAATATTATCCATACTAATGGTAAGTACCAGTGTTTTCATACCCATGCGGGCCGCCGCCAGCCCGGCTTCACAGCCTGCATGCCCGGCTCCTATAACCACCACATCATAATTACCGGCCAAATATTCCATGGACTTTCCTCACTTTCCAATACAAAAATCGGCAAATATTTTATCTACAATATGCTCGGTCACCGCAGTACCGTTTATCTCGCTAACTGCCTCCCAGGCACCTCGAATATCAACGGCTATCAAATCAAGGGACATACCCTGTTCAATGGCATCCCGCACATCTGTCAAGTGTTGCAAAGCTTTAACCAATTGATTTTTATGTCTAACATTGCTAACCATTATACCATCCCCGGGTATAACCTGCCCCCGGGTAACCATGTTTACTATCTCTTGCTCCAATTTTTCAATATTCCTTTCTTCAAGTGCGGAGATATCCACCAACGGCCAATCCGGTAATATAATTTTAAGCTGCTCTTTAAGGCTTGGGTTTTCTTGCTCTTGCAAATCAATTTTGTTTAATACTTTAACTCCCTTTTTGGGTTGGACCAATTTAATTATTTCATTATCTATTTCATTTATCCCATCCAAGGCATCAAAGACCATAATAATGAAATCAGCTGCCTTTATACTCTCCCTGGTTTTTTGTACTCCTATTTTTTCAATAACATCTTCTGTCTCCCGAATCCCTGCCGTATCAATAATTTTCAGCGGTATACCGCCGATATTGATTACTTCTTCAATCAAATCCCGGGTAGTCCCGGGTATATCAGTAACAATGGCCCTGTTTTCCTTTAATAAAACGTTTAGCAGTGAAGATTTACCCACATTTGGTTTACCAATAATAACGGTTCGTAAACCTTCCCGGTATATCTTGCCTGTCTCTGCGTTTTCTAAAAGCTTTTTTATTTCTTGCATTATTTGCTCAACCTGCAGTTTTATATCTGTTAAATTATACTCATCAACGTCTTCTTCAGGAAAATCAATATTTGCTTCAATAAGGGCGGTTATCTGCAGTAACTGTTGCTGAATTGCAGTTATTTTATCGGATAGTCCCCCGGATAATTGACCTACGGCCAGGCGCATTGCATCATCTGTACTGGCTCTTATAATATCGATAATCGACTCAGCCTGAATCAGGTCCAACCTGCCATTTAGAAATGCCCGCTTGGTAAATTCGCCGGGTTCCGCCAATCGTGCACCCAAATTCAATACCAATTCCAATATTTTACGTAACGGCAATGCCCCGCCGTGGCAGTTAATCTCCACCACGTCCTCTTTGGTATAGGAATATGGTGCACGCATTATGCCAACTAAAACTTCATCTATAACATTTTTAGTTTCAGGGCTATATATATAACCATAAACAAGCTTGAAATTTTGCCTGGACCAGTCTTTATTTTTGGCGGCACGAAAAATTTTTTCAGTTATAACTATAGCTTCCGGTCCACTTAACCTGACTATACCGATGGCGCCCTCACCAGGTGGTGTTGATATAGCTGCAATGGTATCTCCGATCATTTCTATGGTAACCTCCGTTTGAAAAAACCCAGCCCGGTTTTTCCGTGCTGGGTTTTTTGCCCTCATTATTTTTTCGGTGCAATTATAATTTTACGATAGGGTTCCTCTCCCTCGCTAAATGTGTATATGTCATCCCTACCCTGCAGTGCGGTGTGAATAATTCTTCGTTCCATGGAATTCATAGGTTCCAAAATTACATTACGTCCCCTTTGACGTGCTTTATCCGCAAGTTTATAAGCTAATTTTTTTAGTGTATCCTCCCGCCGTTTGCGGTATCCCTCAATATCAATAAATATTCTCTTTCTTTTTTCCATATTTTTATTTGCGGATAAATTTACCAAATACTGTAATGCATCTAAAGTTTCCCCACGCCGTCCTATTAATATACCCAAATCGGGGCCGTTAATATTTACCAGTATCTTTTCATCTTTTTCAATAATATCTATATCCACATCGAGATTCATTAAACTCATTATTTTACCAAGCAATTCCCTGGCTTGTCTCGCTGCGGTCTCTTTTATTTTAACCTTCACCCGTGCCGGTTTAACACCGATAAATCCAAATAATCCTTTACTGGGCTCTTCAATAACTTCTATTTCAACTTCATCTTTCTGCACATTTAATTCAGCCAAAGCGCTCTCCACAGCCTCATCTACAGTTCTACCGCTTTTTTCAATAAAACTCACTTCGAAGGAGCTCCCTCCTTTGCTTGCTCAACTTGCCTGTTAACAAAGAACTGTTGGGCAAATCCCAGTATATTAAAGACCACCCAATACAAGACCAATCCGGACGGCACAGTAGTACTAATCCAGGCAAGAAATACAGGCATCATGTATAGCATCATACGCTGAGTTTGGTCAACAGTTGATACGGTCAACTTTGATTGCATATATGTGGTGACGCCCGCCAATACAGGTAAAATGAAAAGGGGATCCTTATCCGACAAAGAATTTATCCAAAAAAACCCCGCATGCTCAATATTTTTAAAATCTATGTGTAGTAAAGAACGATATAGAGCTATCAATATGGGCATTTGTACCAGAATAGGCAAACAACCGGCCATTGGATTTACATTATGCTCTCTATATAATTCCATCATTTTTTGCTGCATCTTTTGCGGGTCTTTATTCTTATATTTTTCTTGTAGTTCTTTAATCTTGGGTTGTATCTCCTGCATACGTTTCATTGATACCATTTGTTTTTGGTTCAATGGAAACAATACCAACTTTATTAGTACAGTCAATAAAATTATGGCCAGGCCATAACTTGGTACCCCGGCACTTTCCGTCAATCCGTATAGCCAATGGGTCAATGAAGTTATAGCATCAACCAGAGCCTGAAACAATTCCCCCAAACCATCGCCTCCTATAACCTACAGATCATTTAACCGGGTCATATCCCCCCGGATGAAAAGGATGGCACTTTAATACCCGAATTATTACTTTTATAGTTCCTTTCCATATACCATACATTAAAAAAGCCTGTACAGCATATTCCGAACACGTAGGGTAAAACCTGCAAGTTGGTCCTTTAAGGGGTGAGATATATTTCTGGTAAAAACGAATAAAACCAATTACTATTATCCTCATGCTTTAAGTTTCCCTACCATAAGTTTACTTATTCTGTACGCCAATTTTTCCATCCCACTCTGTAGAGAGCTGAAACTTATACCTTCTATCCCTTTACGGGCAATTATAATATAATCATATCCGTCTAAAAACCATTGATTGTTTAACCTGCATATTTCTTTTAATCTTCTGCGTACCAAGTTACGTTTAACAGCCTTACCTATTTTCTTACTCACAGAAAAACCAAATCTTTTTGTGTTCCGGTCGTTTTTACAAGCAAAAATAACTGTATACCAGTTTGCTAATGATATACCGTGTTTGTATATTTTTCGATATTCGCTGTTCTTTTTAATCAAATATTTTTTCTGCATTTATTTCCCTTCATACATTAGCAAAAGGCCACTTTATCAAGCGGCCTTACGCACTGAGTCTTTTTCTTCCTTTGAGCCTTCTTCTCTTGATAACGTTCCGCCCTGCTTTAGTTGACATTCTTTTTAGAAATCCATGTACCCTTTTCCTTTGCCTGTTCTTGGGTTGAAATGTTCTTTTCATTTAAGTAAGCATCCCCTTTACCGCTTGTTGGATTAGCAAAAATATGGAAAATAATAGGCGTACACTTTCATTATATAGTATACGCTTATTTTCAGTCAAGCAACGGTTTTGCACTATAACTGGTAATAGTTTATACTATAATACACAGCCTGTTAATAATAATTGTGAAAAGGTGTGCATGTTTTTTTTGTTCTTTATATTTTTAATTAACCGGGTGGAAGTCTATATCTCCTAGCATTAATTGAAGCCCATTGAATATTGGAATTTGTTTATTGAATAGATGATTAAGTTTTGATATCATTTTACTTAGCCTACTAGCACACAGACTTATCCACAACATGTGGATAAGTCTGTGTGTAAATTGTTATTATTAAAAATTATGTTATCCTTAGGGGGACCAGACGTTGATCACCAGTAATGTGAATTCTATTTGGAAAAAGGCTATTGGCCAGTTAAAAAACAGGTTAAACCCCCAATCTTATTCAACATGGATAAATACCATGCAACCTGTCGCCATGAAAAATAATTTTTATTACATTAATGTATCGGATCAATTTTCCAAGGATTGGCTCAATAATAATTATGCACCTTTATTTACAGAGGTTATTTCAGATATAACCGGTACTAAAACTGCAGTCCAATTTATTCTGGAAGATGAAATTAATCAAATTAACGAACAAAGCAGCTTAATCATGGACGATTTAAAGGACTTAAAATATTCCGTTCTTAACCCCAGGTATACCTTTGAAAATTACGTGGTAGGTGCTAATAACAGATTTGCTCATGCTGCTTGCCTGGCAGTGGCTGAATCACCAGCCAAAGGTTATAACCCCCTTTTTATTTATGGTGGTGTCGGTTTGGGTAAAACGCATTTAATGCACGCCATAGGACATTATGCC
The DNA here is from genome assembly GCF_008124625.1 of Desulfallas thermosapovorans DSM 6562. Classification (NCBI taxonomy): domain Bacteria; kingdom Bacillati; phylum Bacillota; class Clostridia; order Eubacteriales; family Desulfallaceae; genus Desulfallas; species Desulfallas thermosapovorans. The sequence continues at coordinate 8,909 of NZ_VNHM01000004.1, read as the reverse complement.
AGACAAAATAACAGCAATGATTATATTGTTGCCTACGTCACTTCGGAAAAATTTACAAATGATTTAATTAGAGCCATACGTGAAGAAAAAACAGTGGAATTTAAGAACAAATACCGCAGCATCGATATTCTACTAATTGACGATATACAATTCCTGGCCGGTAAGGAAGCAACACAGGAAGAGTTTTTTCATACCTTCAATACCCTTTACGAAGCTAATAAACAAATTATTATATCCAGTGACCGTCCTCCCAAGGAAATACCCACCCTTGAGGACAGGCTTCGTTCTCGTTTTGAATGGGGTCTGATTACAGACATTCAACCTCCGGATTATGAAACAAGAATAGCAATATTACAAAAGAAAGCCCAGATGGAGAATCTCACTGTCTCTGATGAAGTGATCGCATTCATAGCTGACCACATTCAATCCAACATCAGAGAGCTGGAAGGCGCCCTAATCAGGGTAACTGCATTCAGTTCTTTAAATGATGAAGTAATTGATAAAGATAAGGCTGCCGAAATATTAAAAGACATGCTTCCTGATAAAAAACCGGTGGAAATCACCGTCAATTTAATTCAACAAAAAGTAGCCGCGTATTTCAATATTAAGCTTGAAGACATGAAATCAAAAAAAAGAACCAGGGCTATTGCTTACCCCCGGCAGATCGCCATGTACTTATGCCGTGAATTAACCACGGAATCCTTACCACAAATCGGCAATCATTTCGGCGGCAAAGATCATTCAACAGTGTTACACGCGCATGACAAGATTTCCAATGAGATAGCCAGTGGTGCAACCCTCGCCCAGACAATACAGAAATTAATTGACAACATAAAACATAATTAAAACCTTTTTTACTAACAATCTTATTAACCGGTTTAATCGTTACCGCCATTGATTTGTTATTACTTATCCACTAATTCACAACTACTACTATAACTGTTACTAACTTTATATTTTATTATATTAAGGTGGTTTATATGCATCTTACAGCGCCCAGAGACAAGTTAAACACCATCATACAAATTACACAAAGGGCAGTTTCACAACGCAGTCCCATGCCCTTACTCTCCTGCTTACATTTCGAAAGCAAGGATGATTTACTATTTTTGTCTTCCACTGATCTGGAGTTCGGCATCCGCTGTACCATACCCGTTAATACCATTGTTAACGGGTCAACCGCCATACCCGCCAAATACGTAACCAGTTTATTCAGCCGATTGCCGAACGAAGATATTAATATCAAGTGTGATATCGCAAGTAATACAACAACATTTATGTATGGCGAATCAGAAGTTGTTTTAAATGGTTACCCGGCAGATGAATTTCCCGTATTCCCTTCATTGCCGGAAAATCCAACTCTTGTACTAAATCAAAACCAATTAAAAAATATGCTCAAACATGTTATTTTTGCCGTTTCCAATGAAGAGCACCGGCCGATATTTACCGGTATAAACTTCACCGTTACCCCAAAGGGCACCCTTTCTTTGGTGGCCACCGATATAAGAAGGCTTGCGCTATGTGAGGAAAAACTGGTTACGCCACCGGAGCAATTAATAAATATAATCGTTCCCGGTAAAACTCTTAACGAATTGTATAGAATATTGGATGCAGTTGATGATAATATTTATATTTATATTACCGATAATAAAATATTTTTTACCATTGATAATATATGCATAATGTCCCGGCTTATCGCCGGCCAGTTTCCAGATTATAGAATTGTGATACCGGAAAGTTATATTTGCGAAGCAAGGGTGCCGGTAAGTAGTTTACTGGACGCCGCCGAAAGGGCTTCACTGTTGGTTAATACTAATAGAAATGTTTTTAATATAAATTTTAGTCCCAGTGGTTTAATGATTTACTTTTATACCGAAACCGGTCGAATAAGGGAAGAATTAGCTGCTGAATTTACCGGTGAACCTTTGGACGTCGGGTTTAATGTTCGATTCTTTATAGATGTATTAAAATCTATGGATAGTGAAGAAGTTATTATAAAATTAAGCGGCCGGGAAAGTCCATCTTTAATAATTCCCGTTGATGATGAAAGGTACTTTTCCATTCTTGTACCGGCCGTACCTTAAGGGTGTATAATTATATGGTAAAGAAAATTATGGTTAGGAATAAGATAGCACTGGACCAGTTTTTAAAATGGTGCCGTGTTGCTTCCACCGGGGGACAGGGTAAATATTATATTATAAATGATATGGTTCGGGTTAACGGAGTGATTGAAAACCGTAGATCCCGTAAATTAACCAACGGGGACCTGGTGGAAGTTAAAAACACGGGCTCTTTTCTTGTAGTTTCTCAGTTGGAGGATACATGATTTTAAAGAGCATTGATATCAACTGTTTTCGTAACTACAATAGACTGCACTGGCAACCACATGCGGGTATAAATTTTATTACCGGTGCAAACGCCCAGGGAAAAACAAATTTACTGGAAGCAATTTTTTTCAGCGGCAAAGGCTATTCCTTCCGAAGAAAAAACAGTGATGTTGTCGGCTGGCACGGTACAGACGCTTCCATTAAGGCAACCTATCAAGTAAACAATATGGAGATGGATGTATCTGTAAACATTAACCAGAACGGCAAGAAAAAACTGTTTATCAACGGAGTTGAAGAAAAACGAAAATTTTTACCCGGCCGTTTCGGTATTATCTTGTTTAAGCCGGACGACCTGCAGATTATCAAGGGTTCTCCGTCCGGAAAACGTGATTTTATTGATCACAATATCGGTACAATTGATCCGCTTTATCTGCAAAAATTAATACAATATCGCCGGGTAGTGGAACAAAGAAACTTTTTATTACGTAGCGGTAGGGCAAGGAATAACGATTCATTTCAAATTTGGAATGAATCGTTTTATCAATATGGAGCAGAGGTATTGGCGAGGCGCATTGGATTATTAAAAAAATATATACCACTGGTGCGAAAGACGTATGCCGGTATTACCGGTGGTCGTGAAGAATTGGACATGAAATACCTGTCCACGCTAAAAATTACCGAAAAAACAGATATGGAACAAATTATTATGGAATTTAAGTCTGAAGGGAAAAACAGACAACAAGAAGAATTATATAAAAGGCAAACAATCTTCGGACCGCATCGAGATGATATTATTTTTCTAATTAATAATAAAGATGCCCGTTACTATGCTTCCCAAGGACAGATAAGATCTATAATTTTAGCATTAAAAACCGCTCAAATAGATTTATATTTTTATGAATATGGTGAATCTCCCATTTTGCTGCTTGATGATGTATTGATGGAACTGGATGAACAACGCCAGCGATATTTATTAATGTTAATTGTTAATAATAATGTACAGTCTTTTATAACAACAACTGAACTAACCGGTAAAATTGGTCATTATGCAAATAGGGTATACTTAATTAATAACGGTCAGTTAAGGGAGGTTATTTAATTGTTTCTACACCTTGGCGGGGATGTTATTGTTCCTAAAAAGGATATTGTGGCAATTTTAGATATTAGATCTAAATCTTCAGCTATAACCAGTGAATTTTTGGATACAGCCGGAGATGAAGGTTTTATTGTCAATATTTCAGAACCGGGTAAAGAAAAAACCTATGTCATCACCGGTAATGAAATATACTTATCGCCAATTTCATGCACTACGCTAAAAAAGAGGGCATTATAACATTAATCCCGTTAACCGCTATCAGGACTCCCGCCTGTAAAGGCGGGAGTTAAATGGCGATAAATTCGAAATAAGTGCGACCAGGGTTCAGATAGGGTCAAAACCCATCCGAATCAAGTCTTCTTAATTACTATAAACAGAAACGGAGGATATTTTTTTGGATAACAATGCCAAGTACGGCGCTGAGGAAATTCAAGTACTTGAAGGGTTGGAAGCCGTTCGTCGCAGACCAAGCATGTACATTGGCAGTACCGGACCCAGGGGCCTGCACCACCTGGTTTACGAAGTGGTGGATAATAGTATTGATGAGGCTATGGCCGGTTTTTGCGATAAAATTGAGGTAACTGTCCACCATGATAATTCCATTACAGTAAATGACAACGGAAGGGGTATACCTGTTGATATTCATCCCAAGATGGGGCGGCCTGCCGTGGAGGTCGCATTAACGGTACTACATGCCGGCGGTAAGTTTGGCGGCGGTGGATACAAAGTGAGTGGAGGTTTGCATGGAGTAGGCGTTTCAGTGGTTAATGCCCTGTCGGAATGGCTGGAAGTGGAAGTGCGCAGGGACGGTTTTATTTATCGCCAGCGTTATGCCCGGGGTGTGCCCGTCACCAGTTTGGAGACCGTAGGTACAGCTAAAAACACCGGTACTAAAGTAACTTTTAAGCCTGATTATGAAATTTTTGACGAATTGGAATTTAGTCAAGAAACACTGGTCCACCGGTTGAGGGAGTTATCATTTCTTAACAAAGGTTTAAAAATAACTTTCAACGATAAACGGTTTGAGCAGCAATTTGTTTACCAGCACACCGGGGGTATAAAGGATTTTGTGTCATATTTAAATAAAAATAAAAACGTACAACACAAACCCGTGTATTTCGAGGAAACCAGAGACCAGGTCATGGTGGAGGTGGCATTTCAATATACAGACGGGTTTGTGGAGAATTTATTTTCGTACGTGAACAATATTCATACCATTGACGGTGGTACCCATGAAACAGGTTTTAAAGCGGCGCTAACCCGGGTAATCAATGATTATGGTAAAAAGTATAACATTTTTAAAAATGGTATATCGAGCTTGCAGGGGGAAGACATTCGTGAGGGATTGACATCTGTGATCAGTGTCAAGGTTCCCGAACCGCAATTTGAGGGACAAACAAAGGCCAAACTGGGTAACAGTGAAGTGCGCGGCCTGGTTGAAACACTGGTGGCGGAAAAATTAAGCACTTTCCTGGAAGAGAACCCCGCCACAGCCCGTAAAATCCTTGAAAAATCTATTAATGCAGCCCGGGTAAGGGAAGCGGCAAGGAAAGCCAGGGAGCTAACCAGACGTAAAACTGCCCTGGAAAGTTCTACTTTACCGGGGAAACTAGCCGATTGTTCCGAGCGTGACCCGGCTTTAAGCGAACTATTTATCGTTGAGGGTGACTCCGCCGGTGGTTCGGCTAAGCAGGGCAGAGACAGGCGATATCAAGCAATTTTGCCTTTACGTGGTAAAATATTAAACGTTGAAAAATCACGCATGGATAAAATATTAGGCAATCAGGAAATACGTTCTTTAATAACTGCGCTGGGAACCGGTATTGGAGATGACTTCAATATTGAAAAAGCCCGGTACCACAAAATTATCATCATGACCGATGCGGACGTGGACGGGGCTCATATTCGTACTTTATTACTTACATTCTTCTACCGCCACATGCGGCAGTTAATAGAAAACGGGTACGCTTATATAGCTCAGCCTCCACTATACAGGGTGCGTAAGGATAAAAAGGAATATTACGTTTATAGCGACAGGGAACTGGAAGAGCTGCTTGATAAAATCGGACGAGATAAAATATCTTTACAGCGGTATAAAGGCTTGGGTGAAATGAATCCCGAACAACTCTGGGAAACTACAATGAATTATGATACACGAACCATATTACAAGTACAGTTGGAGGATGCCATCGAAGCTAACCAGATATTTTCCATGCTTATGGGGGACAAGGTTGAGCCGCGCCGGGAATTTATCCAGGAAAACGCACGGTTGGTGAGAAATCTGGATATATAACTTTATTATAAAAAGCGGGAATGTGCTTCCCGTTTTATCTGTTAAATTACGGTTCACCATAGATAAATAAGGTAATTATAATAATAGTATATTTATTTTTATATTAATTTTGAGGTGAAATATATTGCCCGCATTTACCGGAAAAGTTATTCCCATTGATATTAACGAAGAAATGAAACATTCTTACCTGGATTATGCCATGAGCGTAATTGTTGGTAGAGCCTTACCTGATGTAAGAGACGGCTTGAAGCCTGTGCATCGCCGGATACTTTATGCCATGCATACCCTTGGTGTAACCCCGGATAAGCCGCACCGCAAGTCGGCATATATTGTGGGTGAAGTAATGGCCAAGTATCACCCCCACGGTGATGCTGCTATATACGATACTCTGGTAAGGATGGCCCAGGATTTTAACTTGCGTTATCCACTGGTTGACGGTCATGGTAACTTTGGCTCGGTAGATGGTGATTCAGCAGCGGCCATGCGTTATACCGAAGCCCGTTTATCCAAAATTACCACCGAGCTGCTGGCTGATATTGATAAGGAAACCGTTGATTTTATACCCAATTACGACGAAAGCGGTAAGGAACCTGCAATTCTTCCCTCCCGTTTTCCCAATTTGCTTGTCAACGGTTCGGCCGGTATTGCCGTGGGTATGGCCACCAATGTACCTCCCCATAACCTCTCAGAGGTAATTGACGGTGTAGTGACACTTATTGATAATCCTGATGTGGATATAAATGATTTAATGAAGCATATTAAAGGTCCTGACTTTCCCACCGGTGCCATTATTTTGGGCCGTGATGGTATTCGCTCGGCTTATAAAACCGGTAGAGGTACCATCAAAGTAAGGGCCAAAACTGACATAGAGGAAAGCGGTAAAAAAACAAGTATCATAGTTTCCGAGCTACCTTACCAAGTAAACAAAGCACGTTTAATTGAAAAAATCGCCGAACTGGTCAAAGATAAAAAAATCGATGGCATCACTGATTTAAGAGATGAATCGGACCGGGATGGTATGCGCATTGTTATTGAATTGCGTAAGGATGCCAACCCCAAGGTGATATTGAATCAATTATACAAGCATACTCAGATGCAGGATACTTTCGGCGTTATCATGTTGGCTTTGGTTAATGGCGAACCCAGGGTTTTAAACCTGAAGGAAGTATTGCATTATTATCTTGAACACCAAAAGGAAATAATTATACGCCGTACAAAATATAATTTACGTAAAGCAGAAGACAGGGCCCACATAGTGGAGGGATTACGCATTGCCCTGGCCAATATGGACGAAGTAATAAAAATTATTCGTGGATCCAAAAACATTGATGTAGCTCGGACTGGCCTTATGAATAGTTTTGACCTTTCGGAGAAGCAGGCCCAGGCTATATTGGACATGCGGTTACACCGTTTAACCGGTTTGGAAAGGGAAAAACTGGAGGCCGAATATAAGGAGTTAATCAAGAAAATAGAGTATTATCGTTCTGTATTGGCAGACGAAAAAAAGGTTCTGGCTATAATTAAAGAAGAAATAACAGTAATAAAGGAAAAGTACGGAGATGAACGGCGTACCGTTTTTTCCAACGATGAAACTGAGTTTGATGATGATGACCTGATTATGGAAGAGGATGTGGTTATCACCATCACCAATAACGGCTATATAAAAAGAATGCCCCTTGATACATATCGCAGCCAGCGCAGAGGCGGTCGCGGTATTCATGCTATGGGTATCAAGGAGGGTGATTTTTTACGGCATTTATTTATTGCCACAACGCACCATTATTTTTTATTTTTCACCAATAAGGGCAAAGTATATAGATTAAAGGGATACGAAATTCCTGAGTCCGGTCGCCAGGCCCGGGGAACTGCCATTATTAACCTGATCTATATAGATCAGGATGAATATATAACAACCGTTATTCCTGTTAAGGACTTCGAAAATGACAATTACTTGCTCATGTCCACCAGCCGTGGAATTATTAAAAAAACACCCCTCAATGAATATATTCATACCAAACGAGATGGAATTATAGCCCTTAACCTTGACGACGGCGATGCACTGGTAAATGCTTTATTAACCGACGGGACAGAGGAAATTATTATTGGTACCAAAAATGGCTTGGCTATTAGGTTTTCTGAAGAAGATGTGCGTTCCACCGGTAGGGTTACCAGGGGTGTAAAAGCAATTACTTTAAATGATCAAGACAAAGTTGTATCCATGGATTTAGTTCGTGAAGATTCGGATTTACTTGTTGTTACCAGCAAAGGATATGGAAAACGAACTAAAATCAGCGAGTATAGAACTCAGTCCAGGGGCGGTAAAGGAATTATAAATATAAAATGCACTGAGCGCAATGGATATGTTATATCATTGCAGGTGGTTAAACCCGAAGATGAAGTGTTAATGATCAGTGCAGAGGGCATAATGATCAGAATTAAAGCCGATGATATATCTTTATTTGGCCGGGTAACCCAGGGCGTTTTATTGATGAAATTGGGTGAAGGTGATCATATTGTGGCAGTAGCTAAAGTTATTAGCGGGGAAGATTAATCTCCCCGCTATTTAAATTGAACAAGAGGTTAACTTATAGAGTCTGTTTGAAAAGTATATAGAATTAACTTTCCCCGATGGCACTAAAGCTTACTATTCGAGCGGGCTCTTAATAAAACATTTCAGAGGATTATTTTTCAATTGGCAATAAGTCCAGTATTTATAAGTTGATAAGTTTATACTACGGTGTTATTATAAATAAGTCGCCACGAACGGCGATAAAAAAATAAATTTAGTGTTGACATTTAAAATCTTAAACGATATAATTTATAACGTCGCCATGAGTTGCGACATTGTTATAAACGGTCCTTGAAAACTAAACAGTGCAAAGAGATGAAAGTTGAACCTAGTTCAACACATCAAACCTCGTCAAGCAAAAGCTAAGAGCCGGTGCCCAAGCCAACCGGCGGCGGCAGAGGCTTTTAGGCAAGCGCTAAAACGAGTAATTCATTAAACGAGTCAAAGATTAAATTTTTCATAAAACTTTTATGGAGAGTTTGATCCTGGCTCAGGACGAACGCTGGCGGCGTGCTTAACACATGCAAGTCGAACGGGGTTTAACGAGAAGCTTACTTTTTGTTAAACCTAGTGGCGGACGGGTGAGTAACGCGTGGATAACCTGCCCAATAGCCTGGGATAACG